>NC_008760.1 GCF_000015505.1 Polaromonas naphthalenivorans CJ2
TCAATGCCTACAGCTTCCTGTTTCGCAACGGCTGATCCCTGCCCGAGGTGCGTGGAAGTGGCTCTCCAGGGAACCACACCGATCTGATTGCCGAGAGCCTCGAAAATCCGTGCGCTCGCACGGTCTCCGGGCAGCGGGTGTTGAGCCCATGTCGCTGCTGACAAGCCGTTGAGAAGACGTGCTCATCGTGAAGCGAGGGTTCGCTGTGTGCAGCGAGTCCTTCGCGCATTCCAACCGCAGCCCTCGGGCTGCCATTGAAACGGTGGACAAGATGATGAAACTGAAAATCGCAAACCTTGCGCTCCTCGCGGCAGCCCTGGCCGGGCTGCTACCATGGAGCGGCGCCTGCGCACAAAGCTATCCGTCGAGGCCGCTCCAGTTGGTCATTCCCTTTCCACCTGGCGGGGCGACCGACATCGTTGGCCGGCTTGTCGGCAGGAAGCTGGGCGAGCACCTCGGTCAGCCTGTGGTGATCGAGAACAAGGCTGGTGCCGGCACCGTCGTTGGCGCCGCCTTTGTCGCCAAGGCACCGGCCGATGGCTACACCCTGCTGATCAGCTCAGGTTCCACCTTTACCGTCAACCCCGCGCTCAACCCCAAGCTGCCCTATGACCCGGTCAAGAGCTTTGAGCCGATCGGCCTTGCCGCGCGCGTCCCTCTGATCCTGATTGCCAACCGCGAGTTGCCGGTCAACAACCTGAAGCAGCTGATAGCCGCCGTGCGCGGCACGCCGGACAAGTACGTTTACGGCTCCTTTGGCAGCGGCACGACGGGCCACTTCGCGGGCGAGCTGATGTGGAGCGCACTCGGCATCAAGCTGCTGCACATACCCTACAAGGGCAGCGCGCCGGCCATGAGCGACCTGATCGGCGGCCAGATCCCTTTCACGGTCGATACCGTGGCAGCGTCGCTGCCTCAGTTGAAGGCAGGCAAGATCAAGGCCATCGCCGTCACGGGCGCTACGCGCGCCACGCAGCTACCCAACGTGCCAACGGTCGCGGAAAGCGGCTTCCCGGGTTTTTCCGCCGACTCCTGGCTGGCGGTCGTCGCGCCGCGCGGTCTGACAGCCGATGTCAAAGCCAAGCTGCAAAAGGCACTGGCCGAAACGATGGCAGACGCCGAGATCCGCGACAAGCTCATCGCCAACGGACTGCAGCCCGCGTATGAGCCCGCTGCCGCAGTGGCGGCGCGGATCGAAGACGAGCTGCCGCGCATGCGTGCCGTGGCGCAGCGCGCGAACATCCGGGCGGAATGACCATGGCAACTAACGACAGCCTGGTCGCCCTGTCCGCCGTCGAGCTGAAGCGGCTGATCGAGGCCAGGCAGATTTCGCCGGTCGAGCTGCCCGAAGCCTGCATCGCGCGCATCGTCGCCGACGCTTGCTTGCAACTGGCGGCGGCTTCTGCAGGCCTTTGCCGGGTCTGATGAGTTGCGGCGGCCGCGTCCCGCGCTCGACCGCCTGAGCGCCAGGGAAATGGGCAAGCTCGCGGGCATGGCGCCGTTGAACCGGGACAGCGGAAAAATGGGTCAACTTCAAGCCGTCCGAATCGGGCGCGATCAACGAAGCCGCATTCGGACAGAAATTGAAATTCCTCTATTGCGCGTGCAGTGCAGCGGCAAGCCCAACCAGAAGCGCGTCACGCCGTCCACGAAAAACTGCCGCCTGCGCGGCAAGCCATCCCTGCACCAGCATGACGTGGGGCGACGGGTCCATGCCGCTCAGGAAAAAATACGAAGCGCGCGAGCGCACCGGTTGCGTAAAGGGCGCGACCAGCCTGCCGGCCGCCAGGTCATCGAACACCAGCGCCGCACGGCCCATGGCAATGCCCTGCCCGGCCAGCGCCGCGCCAATGGCGAGCTGCGACAGATTGTAGTGATGGCCCTGGGCCAATTGGGGCACGTCCGCCCCCACGTGCCCAAGCCAATGCTCCCATTCCTCGAACGGACCAGCGCCGACCCAGGGGCTGGTGTCATGCAGGAGCATCGGAGCGCGCAAGTCGGCCTTCGTCTGCAATTGCGGATGCGCAGAAAGGAAAACCGGGCTGGCGACCGGAATCAGCCATTCGTCCAGGAATGCGGTGGCCTGCAGATCCCGGTATTCGCCCAGGTCGTAGCGGACCGCCGCCACAACGTCATCGCGTGCCATGCGCTCGCGGTCCAGCGCGTGAAATTCGCCGATCACCCGCAGGTTGACATCCGGATGAGCGCGAAAGAACTCGCCCAGGCGCGGTGTCAGCCAGCCCATCGCGAAGGAAGGCGCGCAACTCAGCGCGGTGGTCAAGTCTTCCTGCTTCCTGCGCAGCTGGATCAAGGTGCCTTCGATGGCCTGGAACGACTCGCGCAGTACCACGGCCAGCCACTGGCCTTCGGGGGTTGGTACCAGCAAGCGCGGCGTACGCAAAAGCAGGGGGCGCTGCAACCAGTCCTCCAGATGCTTGACCTGCTGGCTGACGGCGCCTTGGGTCACGCACAACTCCGAGGCGGCCTTGGTGAAGCTGCGGTATCGAACTGTTGCCTCGAAGCACCGTAACCATGCAAGCAGTGAAGGAGTGAAGCGGATTTCCATAATATGTATTAGTTTAACTAATTCTAAAGCCATTACAAATATGTTGAGTGAAGTGGCGTCCCGGCACACAATTTGGACTCATTCAATCCCAGACGCCATGTCCATTTCAATGCGCTCCATTCAATCGCCTTCCTCGCATGCCGCAGAGCAGGAATCCTTCTTTTCCCTGGCTGCGCTGCAGGTCGGCCTGCCACTCATGTGGGCGTCCCCGCGCCCAAGCCCGAACCTGCCGGACAAAGAAGACTCCAGTATTGGTTCAGCTGATGTGGTTCGCACAGGAGAACGCCTGGCACGATTCGCCCCCTTGCTGGCGCAATTGTTTCCCGAACTCGAAGCCGCCGGCGGCATCATAGAGTCCGACCTGCTGGCCGCGCCGCGTCTTCAGGAAGCCTTGAACATGCCCGCCGACACCGGCACGCTGCTGGTCAAGGCAGATCACGCGCTGCCAATCGCCGGCTCCATCAAGGCGCGGGGCGGCATTCATGAAGTGCTGGAGCATGCAGAGACACTCGCCCTGCAGCACGGCTTGCTTGCCAGCCACGAAGCCGACTACCGCGTGCTGGCCGAACCCACGGCGCGCGCCCTGTTTTCCCGGCACCAGATCGCCGTGGGCTCCACCGGCAATCTCGGCCTGGCCATCGGCGTCATGGCTGCGGCCCTTGGCTTTCAGGCTGTAGTTCACATGTCGGCCGATGCCAAGGAGTGGAAAAAAGAGCGGCTGCGCAAGCGGGGCGTCACGGTGGTGGAGCATGCCGGCGACTATGCCAAAGCCGTTGCTGCCGGCCGGGCCGCCGCCGAGGCCGATCCGCGATGCCATTTCGTCGATGACGAGCGCTCGCTGTCCCTGCTGCTCGGCTACGCGGCCGCCGCGCCCCGCCTGGCACGCCAGCTCGTCGCCCAAGGCCGGCGCGTGGATGCGGAACACCCGCTGTTTGTTTACCTGCCCTGTGGCGTTGGCGGCGCGCCGGGCGGCATCGCCCTCGGGCTGTCGCAGATCTATGGCGAGCATGTGCATTGCTTTTTTGCAGAGCCGACGCGCTCACCGTGCTTTCTGGTGCAGATGCTTGCCGGCACACCGGAACTGGCACATCTGGGAGCCCATCCTTCGGTGTATGACCTCGGCCTGGACAACCGCACCGAGGCTGACGGCCTGGCCGTCCCCCGCGCCTCAGTGCTGGCGGCTGAGGTGGTGCGGCCTTTCCTGGCCGGCGTTTACACGGTCAATGACGAGGCGCTGTTCCGCCATCTGCATCTGGCGGCCACGACCGAGGGCTTTCGCATCGAACCCTCGGCCGCCGCCTGCCTGCCGGGGCCGGCCATGCTGATGGGCACGGCCGAGGGCCGGGCCTACCTTCAGCGCGAGCAGCTCGAACACCACATGGCACGCTCGACGCACATCGCCTGGACGACCGGCGGGCTGTTCGTGCCCGATGACGAATACGCGCGTTTTCGTGTGCGTGGCGCCCTGACTTCTTGATTTTTTTCCTCACGTCCACCCACTAGGCAGCACACCATGAAATCTCGTTCGCTTCTGTCCGCCGCCGTCCTGGGCATCGGCGTCCTCACTGCATTGGCCAGCCCGGCCTGGGCCGATGCCGCCTACCCCAACCATCCTGTCCAGCTAGTCATTCCCTTCCCGCCTGGCGGTGCGACGGACGTGGTGGGCCGCCTGATCGGCAAGACGCTAGGCGAGAAGCTCGGCCAGCCGGTTGTGGCCGACAACCGCGCCGGCGCTGGCACCATCATCGGCGCCACCTACGTGTCGAAGGCTGCGCCGGACGGCTATACGCTCTTGATCAGCTCGGGCACGACGTTCACCGTCAATCCCGCTATTCAGCCCAAGCTGGCCTACGACCCGGTCAAGAGCTTCGAGCCGATCGGCCTGATCCTGCTGGCGCACAAGGATGTGCCGGTCAACAACCCCAAGGAATTCGTCGCCGCCGCCAAGGCCGAGCCCGGCAAGTATTCTTATGCGTCCTTCGGTACCGGCACCACGTCGCAATTCACCGGCGAGTTGATCCTGCACACCACTGGCACGAAGCTCGTTCACATTCCCTACAAGGGCAGTGCTCCGACCATGACCGACCTCATGGGCGGGCAGGTGCCGTTTTCGGTGGATACCATCTCGGCCGCCATTGCGCAACTGAAGACGGGCAAGATCAAGGCGATTGCCGTCACCACCGCCAAACGCTCGGCGCTGCTGCCCAACGTGCCGACCTTCGCCGAAAGCGGATTCAATATGGATGCAGACACGTGGATCGCCATCGTCGCGCCGCGCGGCCTGCCGCCAGCAGTCCGGGCACGTCTGGAAAAGGCACTCGCCGACACGGTCGCAGTTCCAGAAGTGCAGGCGAAGCTGATTGGCGCGGGCCTTGAGCCGGGCTTTCAGAGCGGTGCCGCTGTGAGTGCCATGATCGAAAAGGAACTACCGCTGATGCGCGCCATCGCGCAGCGTGCCAACATCAAGGCCGAATGAACATGGGTTCAATCGTCCCGCCATCGGCTTCGCGCCTGGGCGGCCAACTGCCGCCGGCGGCAATGCCCGGGGACGCACTGGCCAGCGTCGATACGCCCGCCCTGCTGCTCGACCTGGACGCCTTTGAACGCAACCTGGATCGCCTGCAGGCGGCAGCCGATGCGGCCGGCGTGCGGCTGCGCCCCCATGCCAAGGCGCACAAATGCCCTGCCGTGGCGCTGGCGCGCAGCTTGCCCGAGGCGCCGTCGGCGTGTGCTGCCAAAAGGCCAGCGAAACCCTGCCCTTCATCGAAGCCGGCATTGCGGACATTCACATCAGCAACGAACTCGCCTCGCCGCGCAAGGCGATGTGGCTGGCCCAGGCTGCGCGCCACGCTCGCCTCAGCGTGTGCGTGGACGATGCAGCGCAAATCGCGGCGCTGGTCGCAGCGGCCCAGGCTGCCGATGCCTGCTTCGGCGTTTTCGTGGAGGTGGACATTGGCCAGGGCCGCTGCGGCGTGCGCGATGCGGATGCCGTGCTGCGTCTGCTGGACGTGCTGGCGCGCTACCCGCGACTTGCCTTTCGGGGTTTGCAGGCCTACCACGGCGGCGTGCAGCACCTGCGCGCCCATGCCGAGCGGCGCAGCCAGGCATTGCGGGCGGCCGAGCGCACCGGCGGCATCGTGGCTGCGCTGGCGGCGGCCGGCGTGCGCTGTGAAACCGTGACGGGCGGCGGCAGCGGCAGCGTGGAATTCGATCTGCAAAGCGGCGTTTACACCGAGGTGCAGTACGGCTCCTACGCCTTCATGGACCGGGACTATGCCGACAACGAAAACCTCGGCGCGCTGCGTTTCGAGCATGCCTTGTTCGTCGCCACCACGGTGATGAGCACGGCCAGCAGCAGCCATGTGGTGGTCGATGCCGGCCTCAAATCGCTGACCACCGACTCGGGCCTGCCCTCGGTGTGGCAGCGGCGCGCCAAAGGCCCCGGCCTGCACTATGAACAGGCCAACGACGAGCACGGCATCATCACGCGCTGCGGGGCCTTGCCTGCGCTCGGTGCGATGCTGCACCTGGTTCCGGGTCACTGCGATCCCACTTTCAATTTACATGATGCTGTCGTCGGCTTTCGCGGCGACACCATCGAATGCGTCTGGCCTATCGCTGCGCGCGGCCTGAGCCGCTGAACCGCCCCCCTCTTTCATCCAGGAGACACCCATGAATGCCGAAGATCTCATCGCCCTGCCCGCCACCGAAATGCGCCGCATGATCGGTGCCAGACAACTCTCGCCGGTTGAATTGCTCAACGCCTGCATCGCGCGCATCGAAGCCGTCAATCCGTATGTGAATGCGGTGACGGCGACCTGTTTCGACCGCGCACGCACCGAGGCGCGCGCCGCCGAGGCGGCCGTGATGGCCGGCGGACCGCTAGGCCTGCTGCACGGCTTGCCGCTGGGCGTGAAAGACCTGGAAGACACCGAAGGCCTGCTGACCACCCATGGCTCGCCGATCTACCGTGGCAACGTGCCGACCCGGGACAACGTGCTGGTGGCGCGGCTGCGCGCGGCCGGCGCCATCGTCACCGGCAAGACCAACGTGCCCGAGATGGGCGCCGGCGCCAATTCGCGCAATCCGGTCTGGGGCGCGACCGGCAACCCGTTCAACCCCAATCTCAATGCCGGCGGCTCCTCGGGCGGCTCGGCCGCAGCGCTGGCGCTGGACATGCTGCCGGTCTGCACCGGCTCGGACACCGGCGGATCGCTGCGCATCCCGGCCGCCAAATGCGGCGTGGTCGGCTTTCGCCCTTCGCCTGGCGTGGTGCCCAGTTCGCGCAAGCCACTGGGCTGGACGCCCATCTCGGTCGTCGGGCCGATGGGTCGCACCGTGGCAGACGCCTGTCTGCAACTCGCGGCGACCGCAGGCGTTTCGGCCACCGATCCGCTGACCTACGAGGTGGATCCGCTGTCATTCCTGCTACCGCAAGATCTTGATCTGGGTGGCCTTCGCGTGGGTTACACCGAGGACTTTGGCGCCTGCGCCGTCGATGACGGCATCCGGGGTGTGTTCCGCGAGAAAATCGCCGCCATGCGCCACCTGTTTCGCAGTTGTGAGCCGCTCGCTTTGGACCTGGGCGAAGTGCACCACTGCTTTGACGTGTTGCGCGCAGAAGCATTCGTCGCCGGGATGCGTTCCGCCTACGAGCGCGACCCCTCCAGCCTGGGCCCCAATCCGCGTGCCAACTATGAAATGGGCGCCGCCATGAGCCTGCTCGACTGCGCCTGGGCCCAAGCCGAGCAGACGCGCATCCTGGCGCGCTTTCAGGCGGCCTACTGCGACGTGGACATCATCCTGGCGCCCACCACACCGGTTTCACCCTTCCCCTGGATGCTGGCGCATGCGACCCACATCAACGGCGAGCAGCAGGAAAACTACTACCGCTGGCTCTCGCTCACTTATGTCACCACGTTGACCACGCACCCGTCGCTCAGCCTGCCGTGCGGCACCGACCACGCGGGCATGCCGTTCGGGCTGCAGATCGTCGGGCGCTTTCGCGCTGACCGCCATACGCTGGGCGTGGCGCAGGCGATGGAGCGGGCCTTCGCCTCATCTGAAGCCTTGCGGCGCCCCAGGCCCAATGCCCGGAGCCTGCGCCATGCCGAGCCAGCGCTGACTTCGATCGTTACCGCACCCCCGATGCTGGGCGGTCAGGCCAGCGGCATGGCGGCGTCTGCCGTCTGAGCGCAGCGCGGGCTTGTTGCCTGAACCGGCTGTCTATGGTTGCGGGCGGGCTGCGCTTTCTTCCACGCACCTTGACCCGACCAAAAAGGGCTCCCGTCTGCAACTTCCGCACCCTGCCTTGACCTACATCGTTGACGCTGACACCAGCTGTCGGTTTACCTTAAGTCTGTCACTTTTGCACCTTAATTTGGCACAAATGCCACCTTTGCGCTGTCACCGAAGGCGAACAGCAGATCAAAATGACTCGGCCTCAAGGTCCAGTGGCAAGTATTTATAGATCCCGGATGCTGCGGCTTGTTCGATCAAATCCAGGGTAATGCACTCGGTTCTTTGACGAATTGCCAGTTCTGCCGCCTGCACAAGGGGTTCTAAGCCGGAACCGCCGAAAATTCCGCCACCCGTTCAGTCGATCAACCGGCAAGCGGCTTAATGCGCTCGACCAGATGGCGCCACATCACGCGCGACATGGCGTTGAATTTGCCGTGGTGGATCAGCGTGACCGTGGCCACTTCATCGACGATGTTCAGGGAAACTGTGCAGTTCATAAAGGTAACTCCTGCCATGCCGTCAAAGGCATAGTTACTATCAAATAAATAGCAGCTTGTGGCCGTACTATTTGCGTAACAGGTGTTTTGAGTCCAACACCTGGAGTCTTGCGGCATGTACCGTTGCAAGGCACTTGAAACCACCGGCACCAAGCGGTGCTGGTGGCCGTGTTTACTTGCGTTTGCGAGTGGGAGGCGCCTTAGTGCGCCGCACCGGACCCGGCTTCAGTCAAGCAAGAGTCAGGCCATGGGCTTCGCGGCGAGGGCTGGAACCGTCTTCGCCCAGAAAAGCCACGGATGGACAGTGCAATTGCATCAAAAGTCATTTGTCAGACGGATCAGCAGTTCCGGATCGCATCGCGATCAACTCGATCGCTTGAGTTGCGAATAGAAGTTTTCGTGCGGCCCCACAGCGAGCAACACCACTTCGTCAGGTGCCCGCTTGTCAGGATTCAAGCTGTACGCCAGCAACGTCTCTTGATTGTTGAGCTTGAATTTATAGACAAAAACCCCCGACAGATCACCTTTTTTTTCTTCGCCAATCGTCGGATCATCGGCAACATTCCTGACCGCTTGGTCCAATATCTTCTTTTCTTTTGCGTGAAGCTTCTTCGCGATGCGGGCAAACGACGGTGTCGTGAGAATGGCCAATGGCATCCGGCTAACCGAATGTGTACGCTGAAACCCGGCCCGCTTTGGCCTCCTCAAGCGACAGCATCGTGTCCTGAATCAATCGCAGCGGAAGTTCCGGGTTTTCCAAAACGGCCTTCCCGATGCGAGCCCAATACTCGATTTGCTTGGGCACAGAGCGGTGTTCGGCCGCCGCAACGGCTTTTGCGTCTTGCACCAATTCATCCGACAATTTCAAAGCAATAGCCATGTTCATTCTCTTTGTTCAAAGGGGTAATATGGCATAAAATGCAACTTTTTGCAACCAATCAAAGTTCAGGAGTCTAGCTGGGCGCGAGGTTCCGTTGAGGCCTCACTAAACATAACGTCCGGTAGTGGGGTGTCTGTGTCAATGCTAAGTTCAAATGTCGCATCTTCTGCAAAGTAGAAATGTCGCATTTCTCATTTCTCATTTCTGCTTTCAACATAAACGCCGTGACTGCGTTGTTTATAAATCCGTACAGGCCGGTCAACCAAAGGCCATCGCGAGCGGTGTTTCACATGCTGATTGATCGCATCGAACTCACACTGTTGTCCCCGTGCAGACTTTCATAACTGCAAGTTCAAGATCTTCTGCCGTAAGCTGACTTGAGCGCTTCGTGCCCGGTTGAGCTTTCCTTGGATACGGTGGTCTTCCCTGATTGGTTCGCGATGGCGTATCGGATTTGTACCGGTCATCACGCTGCGCCTGCAGGAGCAGCGCCACCTGCAATACGTGGCTGAGGCGCTTGTTCTCGACAATCGCACCTGTGTCCACCTGCGCCAACCGGTCGTAGCGTTCGTAAGCCAGGTTCGCGCCATCTGCCCTCAGTTGGCGTTTGACTGGTAACCAAGTACGCTGCCCAGAACCAAACCGAGAGCGCAGTGTGTGTGCGCTCCATGACGGTGCCAGCGGTGAGGCTCGTGTCACAGCGACGCTTCCGACAACGGAGCACGCCGGGGCGAGTGGAAATACGGTAAGGCTCACCGGATGTGCCACAACGAGGACAGACAAAGCCATTGCCCCATCGCGTGCGCTCAAGGTATGCCGCACATGCCGCCTCGTTCGGAAACAGTCGCTGAAACTCCGGCAGCGAGCGCGGAAACGCCAAATCGCCTCGCTCAAGAACATCGATCACCACGGTAGCCCCAGGTTGACGCGGTTACTCAACATACTACCGGTAGCGGGTGTGTGTGACAACCCGATAAGCACGGTTCGATTGTCGCCCGCGTCGACGCATCTCGTGGTTGCGCAGACAGGCGCAGTTCAAAGAATTGCTGCGCCCATGTGCTTGCACATTGTGTTTGCCAATCACATACCCTTTGAGCCGTCCGTGATGGCTGGGTCCTGTGAGAGGTTGTCAATCATGGCCAACAACGCCCGACGCGTAGCCGCAACATCGCCGTCAGACAAACCAGTCAAAGCAACGGCATTGACCTCTTCCGCCAACGGGACCAGTGCTTGCTTCAAGCGCCTTCCTTTCGGCGTCAGAAAAACGTACAGGTTCTTGCGATTGTCGGGCCGATGCTCACGGGTGACATAACCGAGCGACTCCATCGAGCGTAAAGCAATCACGGTTGTCGGCTCCATAAAACCCGCCTCGTCGCTCAGTTCACGCTGTGTCAGGCCATCTTGCTCCCAAAGTATCCGCAGAAAACTCCAATGCCCCAGTTGGACATCATGCCTGGCCAAACGCACCTGGAGTGAACGAAGAAATACCCGAGTCGCATCCTTGATCAAGTGCGCCATGCGGTCATTGGGCACCGCTGCATGCCAGTGCTTGAGTACACGATCTTCGACGCCTGGTTTGTTCCGGGTAATGGGCTTGGTCATCATCTAATTATCGGCTTTACTTCAAGCATCTCGCTGCAGACCATTTGGATTGATGCCTGACCGATCGCGGCCCGCTCGAGGGCTCTCAGGCGAAAAACTGAGCGGCCGCAGTAAGGCGCACATGCGCTCCCGGGAGATTGTCAAGAAGCAACATTCTGTTACAATCACCTCAATCTGGATGCGACCAAACTCGAAATATTGCACAGCACCGTCGACGGGCCATCTCCAAGCGCTCGGAGTGCCGTCGATGACAGGTGCATTGCAGGCCGTGCCATTCATCAACACCTTGACGGCTTATGCCTGCTCGTCAGATGGCCGGCCTTTCGAAAAAAAGCTCGCTGATCAATCCATTACGAACGAACTGTTTGGGCTAAGCGCAATCCATCGAGCCAAGCCTGACATCTGCGCCTTTTTGGGCAGACTCTAGCAGCGCCAGGCACACTTCTAGCGTTGCGCGCGCCCATTGACCATCGTGAAGAGGCGCTGCATTGGCGACCACGGCCGCGTACAACTCATCAATCACCTCGGAGCGTGGAACTTTCGGCAGGTCTAGCGGAAGGTGCTGGCGGAGATTGTCGCCATACACTTGCAAGCCATCTGGCAGAGGCCGAATGTCGCCATGCTCGCAACTGATGACAATGGGACCGAAATGTTGATACGCGTTTGGTCTATTTGAGTCAAGCGATGCTGTTGCGCTGTAAGTGGACCCGCCATAAGTACCTGACGCCTTGAGTTCCGCCTCTTCTTGGCTGGACTGCACGGTGGCCAAACGTCGCCGGGCGGCGCTGTACGCCGAAGGATCCTTCATGTTTCCCATTTCGCCGCGCCAGTTGCACCACTCATCCGAGTCAAAATGCCCGTAGCCGCTGTAAGTCACACTGGCAAACGCGCCATTGTCAAACCACAGCAGCGCGGCATAGGCCCCCTCGGTCGCACGTTGTGGATCCCAGTTGCCGGTAACTGCCCTCACGCTGGTGACGTTGCCGCCAGCAAGGAGGCGAACGATGTCGACCTGGTGTGCGGCTTGGCTGAACACCACGCCGCCGCCAGCTTCGGTTTGCAGTTCTTCAGGCCGGCGTGGTCGGTAGAGAAAATCGGTGTAGTTCAGCGCATGCACCATGCGCACGCGACCCAGAGTGCCACCCCGCACCAGCTCGCGTGCGCGAAGATAAGGGGTGTCAAAGCTGTGACAGTGCCCCACGATCAGATGCACGCCCGCATCAGCACAGCATTTGATCATGGCGTCACACTCGCTCAGGCTCAAGGCCATGGGCTTTTCCACGAGCACATGCTTTCCTTGGGCTGCGGCGATGCGCGTGTGCTCGGCGTGGAATTGATGCGGGCTGGCGATATAGATGGCGTCGACCGTTGGGTCTGCCGCAAGCGCCGCAATGTCGGAAAACACCGGTGCGTGAAAGTCTTTGGCGAATTGCTGACGCGCGTCTTCCCGGGGATCACACGCCGCGACCAGTTGCACCCGCGTGTCGTTCAGGAAGGTAGGCAACATCAGGGTAAAGGCCCGGCCGAGCCCGGCGATGCCCAATCGCAAGGATGGTGAGGAGCGGTTGCTCATCAAAGATCCAATACGAGTTCAGCCGACTTGGCGCGCGACACACAGATCATGATCTGGGTGTCCATCTCTTCGGGCATCAGAACCATGTCGCGGTGGTCGGCTTGGCCTTCCAGCAGGCCGGTGCGGCAAGTGCCACAGGTTCCGCTTTCGCAGGACGAAGCACTGTTGCAGCCGTGTTCCCGCATGGCGTTCAAAATGGAAACCCCGACCGGCACCTCAAAACGTTGTCCAGTGCGCGCCATCCTCACCGTGAACGGCTTGTCATCGGGCAGTGTTTTGCCACCTTCGTCAAAGCTTTCAAAATGCACATTCTTCGGCGACCAGTGGCCCGTCATGTCGCGCACCGCTTCCATCAGGCCACGCGGACCGCAGCAATAAACATGTGCGGTGTTTGGCTTTTCCAGCGCGGGCCAAAGGTCAAACTGCTGGTCGGGACTGCCCTCGCTGTGGTGGATCTTGACGTTCTTCTTCAGCTCTGGCCGGCCCAACTCGTCGAGAAATGCGGTGTTCTCAGCAAAACGCGAGAGGTAGATCAGCTTCCACGGTGCCGGTGCATCGTCACCGAATGAACGGATCATGGACAACATCGGGGTGATGCCGATTCCACCCGCAATGAACAGGTACGACTTAGCGTTGTCGACCAAGGGGAACGCATTTTCCGGCACCGAGGTGGGGAGGATGTCGCCGACCTTGACGTCGTCGTGCATGCTAGCCGAGCCGCCACGGCTGGCTTCCTCCCGCTTCACCGTAATGACGTAGCGATGGCGCTCATCAGGCGCATTACACAACGAGTATTTGCGCAGCAGACCGCTGGGCGTTTGCACCTTTACGTGAGAGCCAGGCGTGAAAGCCGGCAGCTCGACTCCATCGGGCAAAACAAGTTCAAATGAACGAAGGCCTTGAGCCACGTCGTAGGCGCGATCGACACGCAGCGGCATCTGGGTGTCAGCGTGGGTTTGTGGAATCATCGCACTGCCTCTATTACTTTATCAACTCTGAAACCGAAATCACTCGACCTTGAGGTCGGCAGCCTTGCCCGCATCCTGGACGCGTTTGGTCTCGCTGCGCAGTGCTGTGGCCAACTGCTCAGACGACCCCCCAATCGGATCGACCCCGGCGCTCTCCAGCTTCTGAATCACATCCGGAAATTTCACGACCTTGGCAAACTCGTTGCTCAGACGATCAACTATTGCCTGCGGTGTTCCCACCTTGGCCAAGACCGCTACGTTGAAAGCAAAGTCAAAGCCAGGGATGCGCTCGCTCAGCGTGGGTACGGTTGGCGCCAGCGGGGAGCGCTTGCTGGAATTGATGGCCAGCAACTTAACCTTTCCAGATTTGACAAACCCCATCAATGACGGCGGGGATGCAAAAGCCATGTGAACCTGTTCACCCACCAAAGCCGGAATGGAGTTGGCGCTGCCTTTGAACGGCACGTGGGTGACCTTGATACCCAGTGCGTGATTCATCGCCTCTGCGGTCAAATGGTGGATACTGCCCAGCCCAGACGATCCGTAATTCATCGACCCTGGCGACGCCTTGGCTTGCGCAATCAACTCGTCCAACGTGTTTGCTTTGACACTGGCGTTTACCGCCAAGAACAACGGGGCCTTTCCCACCAAAGAGACCGGTGTGAAGTCTTTCACTGGGTCGTACGACATTTTTTTCATCACAAGTGGCGTGATCGCCAGCATCGGGCCGTCAGTCATCATCAAGGTGTAGCCATCGGCAGGGGCCTGAGCGATCATCCCGGCGGCAACAGCGCCGCTTCCCCCAGGCTTGTTCTCTACCACGACCGCCTGCCCCAGGCCTTCCGAAAGCCGTTGCGACACGATGCGGGCCACGGTATCGGGCAATCCTCCGGGCGAGTAGGGCACCACCAGCCGGATCGGCTTCGATGGAAATTGCTGGGCATGGCTTGCCAACGACGCTGCCAGTGCGGAGCATGCGATGGAGACTGCCGCAATGGCTTTGAAAAAGTGTGGGGTGGTCATGTTTTGTCTCGTGTCTTTCTAGTGAGGCTATGGTTTGATGAGGTGCTACGTCAGATGCTGTAGCTCTCATAGGTGGACGGATGGAAAAGCTCCTCCACGCCCACCAATCGTTCAGACAAGCCTTGTGCATGATGGTGTCGAACAAACGCTTCCAGCGTTTTACGTGCAGGAGCCACGCCGTAAGACCAGTAGTCTTCACCCATGGTCTCGCGAGCTGCCTTGAGTTGTTCTTCCACAAACGGCAAAGTAACTTTGGTCGCTGATGTGTCGCCAAGCAGCGCCAGCGCAGCCGCTTTGGATTGGGTAAAGGCCTTCACCACGGCGCCTGGCAACCAAGGGTGTTGTTGAGCCAGTTCTTTGCGTATACCGACAACATGCATGATGGGAAAGATGCCAGTTCGCCGGTAGTAGTCCTTGGCCACCGCGGTTGGGTCATCGAAGAGCCAACCGATGTGGGGGTTTTTCAGCACTGACGCGCTGGGCGGGCGTGGGCCAATGAAGCCGTCAATCTCGCCGCGGTCGAGAAGCTCAGAAATGGTGGTGCCATCAGGGGCGGCCTCGACATGTACTTCAGGCGGTAATTTCAGTTTGATTTTTTCAGGACGGCCCGGGGTGTCGATACCGCCGCGGACCCAAGTCACATGCTCGGGTCGCACGCCGAAATCGTCCTGCAGAATGGATCGGGCCCAAACGTTGGCGGTCAATTGGTATTCAGGCACACCAATACGGCGTCCCTTCAAATCTTCTGGCTTGGCGATGCGGTCTTTGCGCACGTAAATCGAGGTGTGGCGGAAGGCTCGAGACAAGAAGATTGGCACAGCGATGTAGGGGCATTCGCCTTTGGCATGCTTTACCAGGTAGCTGGAAAAGGACAGTTCAGCGATGTCGAAATCCATGCTGCGCATCGCGCGGAAGAACATTTCCTCCGGGTTCAGCAACATGAAGATCGAGTCCACACCGTCGATCAACACCCTGCCGTCGTAAAGGGCGCGGGTGCGGTCATAGTCGCCCATGGCGACGGAGAGTTGCAGTTTGTTCATGGTTATGCTTTGACCGAGTAAGACGGTTCCATTTCAGGGTGGGGGCCATCGCCGGCCCAGATGTACTTCACCTCGTATTCGCGCCAATCGGTGGTCTTGGGCACAATCGCCTGGAATGCGCACACGGTGGCCGGGATGGCCAATTCGCCGGTGCCGATGGCGGGCTCCCCGCGCTGGAAAGCTTGCACTGCGTCAAGCATCTGCTTGCGAAATTCGACGATGGCCAGATCGCTGGCACCCAGCCGGTCGTGGCTGCGGTTGGCGATGGCTCCCATGCTCATCCACATGGCGACGTCCTGGTTCGGAAAACCGGAAATGCCAGTGAAGTTGCCGGCTTTCATGGCTTGACGGTCTTGCCAAAACCGGTTTTCTTGGGTGCGCAGTGGGCGGTAGTTTTCATCCAAGTCGATGCCCACGGTTTGACGCAAGAACTTGCGCCAAGTTTCGGTCTCTGGCGTTTGCGCAGGGTGACCCCAGGCGATGAAGTAGAAGACCGTGGAAACATCGTCCATCGGCACATTGATGTTGGCAACGTTGTACAAGTTATTGGGAGGAATCAATGCAGTGGCGGGGGCCACAAACACCGTCGAACGCACGTAGTCGTTGGCAGTTGCATTGGTGATCGGGCGCCGTAGGGCTGCATAGCGAAAGCCGTAGCCGGCGCGTTGTACCTGCATGCGAGGCGCTTTGTCTGTGCTCGGGCGCAGCCAGGTGTTTGCAGTAGCCTTGGCGCTGTCCACTCGAGCCGGCACCATGTCGGAAGAATGAAGGCTAGAGCTGTGGGCGGAGTCGATGGCACCTTCCAAAATTTGTGCCCAATTGCAAGGCAAAAGAACCTTGGCAATGCTGACACGAGCATCGGCCGTGGGCGCCCAGGCTGGAGGCTGAAATTCTGGAACAGCGTCTTTGGGTCCCATGTAGGCCCAGACCATGCCACCCCATTCTTGCGTGGGATAAGCCTTATGCTTCACTTTATCTGCCATGCCGCTCGCGGCAGGCTCGGAAGCCATTTCCAGGACATTGCCTTGCACATCCATCTTCCAGCCGTGGTACAGGCAACGGAGCCCGCCTTCTTCATTACGGCCATACACCAGAGAAGCACCTCGGTGCGGGCAGTGCTCATCCATGACACCTACTCTGCCGTCGGTGTCTCGAAACACGACCAAGTCTTCACCGAAGGCGCGAGCTTTGACAGGCATACCGTCAGCTTCGCCCACTTCTTCAAGAAGACAGATTGGGGTCCAGTGTCTGCGCATCAACTGCCCCATTGGGGCTTCTCCCTCAACGCGGCACAACAGCTCGTTTTCTTCATTCGTCATCATGGGAATACTCCTAAAAAAAGTAATTACGCGATTGCAGTTGCCGCGCGGGTGCGGCTTTGTCGGTGAAACACCAATGGCTTGGCGTTCCACGCCAATTTGCAAATCCAGGCGGCCAAGGCCGAATCGAGGTGCTGCACATGGGGAGGAAGCCACGCGGCCAACTCCTGTGAAAACAGGCGTGCGGCTTGGTGGTCGCCGGCGTGAACGCGCAATTTCACACCGGCCGCAGATCGCAGCACCGCAGCGTGCTCATCCATGTGGCACTGCCGAGCAGGAAAGTCCAAGTTGCACATCCATTCGTCCTCTTGCGCGAAATGCTGAGTCGCGTGCGCAATGACATCCGCTAGACATGAAGCGATGGCGTTATCAGGCGCTTTCAGTAGCGCCTGAATGATGTGAGCGAACGCCTGGTGTTCGTCATCCATTTGCTCGTGACCAATGAGCAACTTGTCTTCCCAAAAATATGCGACTGCCGCGCTTGATTTCATCATGTGACCGATCCTTTGTGCCTACTTGGCGGGTTACCTATTGCGATGATGCCCCCATGTGGTTGAGCCAAACTCATTCGTTTTTAAAATACTTAGTTAACTAAGATTATAGGTTCGCAAGCGCCGGTCAGCAATACGTCAGGGTAGGTGTTTACCCTGCCACCCTGGAATGGCATGCCATCAGGTGGTTCTGTAGCTCTCGGTTGGCCGCATTCGGTGCACGGGCAGTTTGTTTCATCGCCCTCGTGGATGCTCCCCACAACGCAGGAGCTCAGGCAGCAGATGAAGTTGGGGGGCTTCTCTAGGAAACGTGGATCAAATCAACTTTGACCGAGCCCTTTAGCGTGGCGTGGATTTTTTGTTCGCGCTGCGCCAAGTTTTCCGATCTCAAGCAGAACCAGCAGATTTTTGCCGTGCAGGCCATACCGGGCATTGGAGCGTTGACAGCCACCGCGCTGGTGGCAGCCGTCGGGGATGTCTCGACTTTCAAGTCGGGGCGGCAGGGCGCAGCGACTTGGCATCTCCAATCAAGGTGACAGTTACTGGCGCACCTTGCTCATCAATCGGCGCCAGAGCCATCGTCGGTCGCAGTTCACCGAGCAGCTGGATGGCGCGATTGCTGCAGCGGCGCCACTTCAACGTGGTGGTGACAGCGGTTGCCAACAAGATGGCACAACCGTCTGGGCGGACCTGGTCAAAAGCGCAGCCTTTGACCAGGTCAAATGGAATCCTGCTGAAACGGCTGCCGTCTGAGATGACGGTACGGGACGAATAAACGACCGAGCGGACAACAGAAGTTTAGGACTTACGCATTGACAGTCGTACGAAATTGTGGGTTCAAGTGTTTTTTGCCAGGAATGAACCCCGTGACAAAAGTGGCGACTACCTGGGTAAACAATTCTGTCTTCCATTGGTAGGCGTTGACAATGGCGTGGGTGAACCGCATTTCCTGCAACTGCACAAAGCTGCACAGCGCGGCAAAGATATGGTTCAGTATGGGCACTTTGCCGCGCACCTGGAAACGCTCGACGTTGCAGACCTGCTTGAGCAGGCGGTGATATTGTTCAATTCCCCAATGCTGGTCATGCAGCTTTTGAAAGTTCAGGCGCCCGAAGGTGCTGTAGCCCTGGGCATCGGGCAGGCAAGCCAAGTAATGGCGCAACTGGTCTTTCAGTCGCGTGCGAAACAGCTTGACCGGCCCGAAATTGCGCAACCACACCATCAGGCCTTCCTCAGGAACATCGAGCCTTTGCACCTGCACCCATGTGCCTTTTTCCACTGACACGGTGCGGTTGGCTTCGACGGCGAACATTAACCCCATCTGGTGGTTTTTTACCGTCTTGAGGTTTTTCTCGCACGAATACCAGGAGTCACCGGTGGCAAAAGCCGGCCGCAGTCCCCACGCCAATACTTCGGCCAGCATGTCCTGGAAGTAATCGTTCTTGGTTTTGTCATCGGCTTTGTCATACACCCGGTAGTTCACCGGCAGGCTGCGCCCTTGCACGTCGGTGTAGTACAGCGTCACCAAGTTCAATCCCTTGACCGCCCGGCGGTGCTTGCCGGACCAAAAATGCCCCACCAGCGCCATCTTCTGGCTGTACGGCTTGTCCAGCGTGGTGTCATCCACATTGAGCGTGCCGCCCACCATGTCGAGCAGCTTTTGCGCCTCATCGAACAGGTCTTTGGGCTCATACGATTCACGCAGCAAAAACCGGTTCACGCTGTCATGCGAGATGCCCATGACTTGCGACAGCCGCGTGCAGGTGCTTGACTTGGGTTCACTCATCAAAAATCCCATGTACATCGGCAAGGTGCATCGGGCTGTAGGCGGGCGGGTCGGTTTTCTCATCAGCCAGTGAGTTTGAGCACAAGTCAATCCTCCTGCTAACAGAATTCGCCGTGCGCATCAATGCGTAAGTCCTAAAGTTTTTTTAAAGGAGAGCGAGCAAGAAGCATCGTGATGGAATAAAGATAAAATCGGACCAGGGAGCTTCCGCGTCTGACCTTGTACCTTGAGTACGTAAAATAGATAGGAGCCTTGCCCGCGAACGCCATCATGGCCAGCAGGTTCACAACCTGCACAAACAGGCCAGATGTAAGGCTGCAAATCCTTTCAACCCTTCACGCCGCCGAATCTTGCTTTCCTTGGGGTGAATGTAAGGTCAGACCTTGGTTGGCAAAGCCCGAAGAATTCGATGCACCCCGAGTGCTTTATTCCGATTGAGGCGCCAACCAGCAAATCCCATCAGGGACAGTGGCATTGCCACACCAAAATTACGAATGGAATGTACGGGTGCAATCTTGATCTTCATGCTGTCAGGGATTGAGGACTTGGCAAACAGGGGGTGTTCATGTACGAATTCTGAGACGGCCCCTATTTGGAGTATTACTTTGAGCCCGGCGCAAGCGACGACTTCAAGATGGAGCCACCCAAGGACGCGTCGTTCAGGCGACACGTATCTGGACTTCCAGTCCGTAAACCAACCTACCAGCTATAGCTGATGGTTGTTTAGTTTTCAGCATTGGAAGTTGGGCAACCGCACCAAGTTCTGACCTAAACATGGATACATCAACTCGCGTACTTCACTTTTTATACGGTTTGTGTGGGAGAGAAGTTTTGGTCTGCGTAACATCACTTACTTATAGGTAACGATCATAAAAATGAAAAACGAAAAATTCAATCAAACCGTGCATGCCGATGTAGCCAGAGCATTGCAGGAGGATGTCGGAACAGGAGACCTGACTGCGGCTCTTGTGCCTCAAGAAGCGTTTGCACGTGCGACCATCATTTGTAGGCAAGAAGCGGTCATCTGCGGCCAACCCTGGGTTATGGAGATACTCAAGCAGATTGCGCCGACGGCTAAGACAGCCTGGTCAGTACAGGATGGCCAGCACTGTGAACCTGGGCAGGTCATCGTCGAAATCACCGGACCGGCGCGCGATTTGTTAACGGCGGAACGCACATGCCTGAACTTTTTGCAGACGCTCAGTGCTGTAGCGACTAAGACGGCACGTTACGTGAATGAGGTGAAGGGCACTCGGGCGGTGATTCTTGATACGAGAAAGACCATTCCCGGTCTGCGTGTTGCCGAGAAATATGCGGTGCGATGCGGCGGCGGAAAAAATCACCGCATGGGACTGTTCGATGCGATGTTGATTAAGGAAAATCACATTGCCGCTGCTGGGGGGTTGACGATCGCCTTCCGCGCTGCCCAGAAGATGGTCGATCAGGTAGACTTCATTCAGGTCGAGGTCGAAACGCTTGACCAACTTGAAGAAGCGCTGGAAGCTGGAGTCACCATGGTGTTGCTGGACAACATGCCACTGGGAAGAGTCCGGCAGGCCGTAGAAATGGCACAGGGGTGCTGCAGTCTTGAGATGTCCGGCGGGGTCACCTTCGACAATTTGCGCGCATGCGCAGAAACAGGCGTTGATCGAATCTCTGTTGGGGCCTTGATTAAAGACATTACAGCCGTCGACTTTTCCATGCGTTTCCAAGACCGCCCAGTCGAGCGCTGATGCCTTGGCGGGGTCGCCTCAGAAATTGGAATTTAAAGCACGCCAAGGAAATTTAACCTACTTGCAAAATTTGCCAACTAGGTTATAGTGAAACATGGAAAAAGGCACCCCTCACTGCAAGTTGTCAGTCGTGAAAGCCTTGATCGAAGCCGATAGGGTCAAGGCCACGGCCAGCGCCTTCAATGGTGCGCGTGACTTGGGTATCAATGACCTGGCTGGAATGTGTGCTGTCGTCATGTCGCTCACGTCCACTGACTTCTACAAGAGCATGACGACCCACGCCGATCACCGGATTTGGCAGGATGTGTACCGCGCCAAGACAGCCAACAGTGCCGATGTGTACTTGAAGCTGACCGTCATTGATGATGTTTTGATCGTTTCTTTCAAGGAGCTGTGACCATGAAATGCCCATGCTGTGGAGCGGCTGAACTGATCCACGACACCCGCGATATGCCCTACACCTACAAGGGCGAAACCGCCACCATTCCAGCGGTGACAGGCGACTTCTGCCCGGCCTGCGGCGAGGTCATTCTGAACCGTGAGCACGGCGACCGATACAGCGAGTTGCTGGGGCAGTTCCAGCGCCAGGTGAACGCGGCCTATATCGATCCAGACTACATCGCCAGGGTGCGCAAGAAGCTCGATCTGGATCAACGCCAAGCCGCCGAAATCTTCGGTGGCGGGGTCAATGCCTTCTCACGCTACGAAAACGGCAAGACCAGGCCGTCCTTGGCCTTGGTGAAGCTGCTCAAGGTGCTTGAGCGTCATCCCGATCTACTCAACGAGGTCAGAACCACCTGACCGTTTTTCTCGAAACTCACCGTTCAGCGCTGCTTTAAGCGAGAACGGTTTTCGAGAACATCTCGGCCACACCAAGGCTAGGGCAGCGCCACCTTCTCAGCAAGCCTTCTCGCAGACCACCGTTCTCGATAGTGAATAGGTCACCATCCCAGCCGTAGAAGTGCCGCTCAGGGCTAAACGTACTCTGTGATCCTTTTCCTGAAGCTGCCCCTGATTGCCCAAGAGCCTAGTCGGAATGTCCCTGCCCCGATTTGACCTGTGACCCAACACATCACTTGGTGCAAGCTCTCCTTCAAAAAAATACTGTCTTCGCAATTTTGCGTGTTTGAGACTCGGTTCTCGATTTCAGTTACGAGCCATATCAGTTGGATTCCACTTCAGCAGGTCAAAGACTGGCCTTTGCAGAGCCAGCCCGTGGCGCCGCCGGCGCCTGGCTTTTTTCAAGCCGCTCAACCACTGATAAAAACCGTTACCGTCTGTTTTCGAGGTTACTGGATTTCAGGAGATTGTGTAGGGTGAGGAATTACTCCCTCAGCCCTCTCACACCACCGTACATGCGGTTGCGCATACGGAAGTCCAAGCAGAACGCTGGAGGTGCTGGTGAGTCATTACCAACGAGACCAGGCCTGCCTCTTGCGCCGCTGGCCTAGGCACTCATGGCCCTTTTTCTAAGCCAGTTCCCTGTGCGGGGTTGTCACGGTTGAAGTGATCCAGCGGCGGTATCCCCAAGCGTGGGTTCGACAGTTTGCGCTGCCAGACCGATAGAACAGTTGCAGCGATTCGTGAACCCAGTGGTGTGGCCTCGAACGTCCAGCCATGACCCGCTCAAGCCTCCACCCAGCTAAAGAACCCGGTGAACTCATCGGCAATGCCGAAATGTCGTTTTATTCTCTTCAGATCACAGGCGTTTGCGCGTTTTCGGCATAAACCTTCCGTTACGATCTGTAGCAACAGAGGTGCTTGCACGGCTGTGCATGCAGCATCAAAAGCAGCCAGACCGAAAGTCTCGTGGCACGCTCTTGATGCAATGAGCCAACAGGGGAGTTCAACATTCCAGTAAAAATAAAGTCAAGCATGGGCGCGCCAATGGCATTGGCGGGACGGGCTATTGGCGTTCCGTCGACCATCACCACCTTCGTTAACCTGCTGGCCGTCGTGGAACAAATTCCGGGCGTGCTACGGCAGGACCTGCTGGAGGCCATCGTCGTGACGGCTGACGTGGGAGGTGCCACTGACGGGGCTTCCGACGATCACGAGGAACTGCCTTCGTTCGTGCTCTGACACCGGTTTTGGCCGAATTTTCACGGACCTGCCTGCAATGACCGAAACCAGATCTTCATACCACCTCCTGGACGAGCGCATTCGGCGTTTCATCTGGCTTGAAGGCTGGAAGGCGCTGAGGGATGCGCAAGAAAGGGCCATACCGTTCATCCTGAAGGCCGACCGCGACGTCATCATTGCAGCGGCGACGGCGGCGGGTAAAACGGAAGCGGCCTTTTTTCCCGCGCTGACCCATCTTCTGCACAAGGATGGCGCGGGCCTGATTGTCTACTCAGTCCGCTCAAGGCCCTGATCAATGACCAGTTCGAACGTCTCGAGCGGCTTTGCGAGACCCTGCAGATTCCGGTCTGGCCGTGGCACGGCGACATTTCATACTCCCGGAAAACACGTTTCATGGCCCAGCCGTGTGGTGTGCTGCTCATTACGCCCGAGTCACTCGAAGCCTTTCTTTGTGGCAAAGGCTCGTCAGTAGCCTCGGTATTTGCGCACACTGCCTTTTTTGTGGTCGATGAACTCCATGCGTTCATCGGTTCGGAGCGGGGCAAGCAGCTCCAGTCCCTGCTGCACCGCATCGAACGGATACTGGACAGAACCGTTCCGCGCATTGGGCTCTCGGCAACGCTGGGCGACATGCGGCTGGCGGCAGAGTTTCTACGGCCTGGCCACGCCGAGCAGGTCGCGATGGTCGAATCCAGGTCTTCCGGGGATGAGCTCCTACTCCAGCTCAGGGGCTACGAAGAGCCACTCGTCGTCAAGGCGGGCGCGCAGGATGATGAGGACGAGAACGAGGACAATGAAGAGGCAAGCGAACCCGTCTGTCCGGCCCAGGTCGCAGCCCACCTTTTCAAGGTGCTGCGCGGCTCGAACAACCTGGTGTTTCCCAACTCGCGCCGCGAGGTCGAACGCTACACCCACCTGCTCAACCAGCTGTGCGAATCGATCAAGGTGCCCGGCGAATTCTGGCCGCATCACGGCAACCTGTCCAGAGAGCTCCGCCATGACACGGAAGCGGCGCTAAAGCAAAAGGAACGCCCGGCCAGCGCCATCTGCACCAGTACCCTGGAGCTCGGGATCGACATCGGTGCGGTCAAGTGCGTGGCGCAGGTCGGCCCGCCCCCGTCCGTTGCCAGCTTGCGTCAGCGGCTGGGCCGCTCTGGCCGGCGTAAGCCAGAAGCGGCCATCTTGCGGGCTTACTGCATTGAAAACGCCTTGTCGGACAATGCGTCGCTGGCGACCAGGCTGCGCCTGGGCACCGTGCAGACGACGGCCATGATTTTGCTGTTGCTCGAGACGTGGTTCGAGCCACCCCGGGTGCAGGGAATGCACCTGTCCACGTTGATTCAGCAGCTCCTGTCGGCGATTGCGCAGCACAATGGCGCAACCGCTCAACACCTCTACCGATTGCTGTGTTCCCCAAAGACGCCGTTTGCCGGTATTTCCACAGCCGAGTTTGCCAGCTTGCTTGACCATCTGGGGCACAAGGAGTTGCTGATCCAGGACTCTTCTGGCGCCCTGCTGCATGGCCCGGTAGGCGAAAAAATCGTCAACCACCACACCTTTTACGCCGCCTTCATGGCCGACGAGGAATTCCAGATTGTGGCCGGCGCAAAAACCCTGGGTTCCCTTCCCGTCATGCTCATGCTGACTGTCGGCCAGCGCATCGTCTTTGCAGGCAAGACCTGGCAGGTCGAGCGGGTCGATGAGCGCAAAAAAATCATTGAGGTCACGCAAGCCTCAGGGGGCGTTCCCCCCTTGTTCGCGAGCAGCGGCGCGCGTACGCATACCCGGGTCAGGCAGCGTATGCGCGAGTTGCTGCAAAGCCAGGAAGTGCCCGCATTTCTCGATGAGACAGCCAAGCGGTTCCTGGCAGAGGCACGAGACGGCTACAGGCATATGAACCTATCACGCCAAATTTTCCTGGACCAGGGTACCGAGATGATGCTGCTGACCTGGCTGGGCGATTCAGCCAACCAGGCAGTTGCCTGCCTGCTGATTGAGCGCGGGTTCACGGCAGCTCCTTCGGGTCCGGGCGTGGAGGTGCGAATGGGAAAGCGCACCACCCAAGAGGTGCTGGCAGCACTGGCCGGCGCGGCACAGCGCGAGGCGCCTTCCCTGGACCTGCTATTGCAAAACGTGCAGAACCTGCGCCGCGAAAAATGGGACTGGGCGCTGCCCGACGCGCTGTTGCGCAAGGCGTATGCCAGTCAGCATCTGGATCTGGATCAAGCGCTGGAGTGGATAAGAACAGCGGTGAGATAGAAAGAGCGCAAGGACCCACCGTGCGGGTCCCGGCAGCACAGCGCCGTCATGACCCCAACAGCTCTGAAGCCGCACGAGCATCCCAAGGAGGCGGATGTGGCGAACGTGAAACGCGCAAAGCCGTCTGTAGGGATCCGTAGCCGGGGAATGAAAAGTCCATTGCCCGACGGCCAGTTGTTGAGCCTGAACTGAACCTTGCCTGGAACGCCGTTGCTGCATGCCCGCCACCGACTTGACCATTTCCTTTCCTTTGCCACCCCAGGCCTCCTGGTGAACGGTCCCCGCACGCCAGTCCGGCAAAGAAAGAGATATGCCTGCGTACCCCCGCCTCTTGCGCTCAAGGCCCTCGCTGGACCAGGGAGATGCTGTGGGACGACGTTCGTTGGCTGGATCCAAAGCGCTCTGGCGGGATGCTTTAGCCGATCCGTTTTGGGCGCGCGCTAGGTCTTGGCGAACTGCGGCCCAGCGCTTCCATTCTCTCAATTTCTTTCAGCGCATCGCGTGACCGCTGCATCGTCTGCGCCTTGTTCTGGCCGTCCTTGTGCTCCTGGTGCCGGCCCCCGAGCATCTCCCACGCGCGGCGGTGCACTTCAAGCTCGGCCGCTTGCAAGTCGCCCGCAGCACTGAAGGCAAAGCGGGCTGCTCGCCTGGCGTAGGCGAGCCAGTCACGCGTTTCCAGCGTTTCACGGATGCCGGGGGCGCACAGCCGCAAGGCGTCCGCGATGGCTTCTTGTGCGTGGCCGGTCACGCGCAGGCGCACGGCAATCATGCTGTCCACGCGCGACAGGTTGACCCGCCCTGCGGTGTGGCGACTGAGCACATCCCGGTAATGCCGCCAGTAAGCGTCCAGAGCAGCGGCTGTGGCCAAGGCCAGCGCAGGATCGGGCTGCGGCGTGTGCCCTGACGGCGTCACTGCCTTCACCGCCTCCTTCCCCTGCGGTGCGGCCTGCTGCCCCTTCTCGGCGCTGATCCGCAACGCAATCTCAAGCGTCTTGGCGCACTCACAGCGCTCTGCCTGAAGAAGGCGCACCTCCCAGCAGGCGCCATCGGCCTGCCGCAGCGTACTCTGGCGATCCACGTAGCCGGGCGCCGGATGCGGCTGGATGCAGCCGCCGAGCAGATCCGGGTTGCCGTATTCAGTGTTCAACTGCCTGGCGAGCTGGCGGCCCACCTCATCGTCGTTAAAAGCTCCAAATTTTTTCACAGTGATAAGGGCCTGAAATCGCTCGGGACTGCTTTGCAGCACCACGGCAGGCCGGTAGCCGTCTTGCAGCAGCTGGTCCAGCTTCGCCTGGCTCATCGCGTCGATCAACAGGTAATGCTTATCGGCCGACAGCGGCGTGTAGTCAATGCGCTCCCCGCGCTCGCTCAGCCGCTGCATCCGAGGCATGCGCTGGCGCACCTCCTCAGGCGTGCATCCTTGGCTAACTCCGGCCCTTTTATCCAGCAAGAATGTCATCCGCCCGCCGTCCGGCTTCAGGCGAACCGACGTGACCCGGTAGCGCTGCGCATCGACCGCTTGCGCATACCGCTCGAACTGCTCGAACTGCTCGATCGGGGCCGAGGCCATCGCCCGGGGCGCTGGCTGCGCCGTCTCTTCTTGCGCTCGCTCTTGCAGTGACCGCTGTATCCGCTCGCGCTCCTGCGCGATCCTGTCCTGCAGCTCGGGATTGCTGATCGTAAAACCATGCGCTGCGGCCAGCCGGGCGCACAGGGCCTTGAAGTCCTCGCTCCCCGTCACCTTGATGCGGCCCCATTTGTGCGCCGACAACTGCATGGCGGCCAGCGTCGCATCCGCGTGGCGCCAGTCGTGGACCTCAATGCGTTGTCCCAGGTCCACGAAAGCGGCCTGCCCGCCCTTGTCGGCCTCCTCCTTGCGAAAGTAGTGCACGTGCCGGCCGCGTAGCTCTGCGCGGTAGTCCCCGATGTCCCGCGGCGTTACTGGATCTTCTATTCCCCCCTTCTTCACCCTCGCCTTCCCACCGTTCATGCCCTCGAGATGCTGGGGCTCGCTTGCGCGGTGGCGCCACTGTTCGGCAAGCTCTGGGTGCTCGTGGTCCCGATGCCACTGCTCAAGGTCGGGATAGGGGCGAAACCGCAGGCGCACCTCGTCACTCGCCGTCCGGTGGCGCGCCTGGAGTGCCGCCTTCTCGTAAGCGTCTTGGCACGGCACCTTGACCGCGCTGCCGATTCAGGATTGCGGTTGCCAGCGGTGAGGCAGTAGTTCGTCGATGCGAGAGTTCATGTGGCCAGGCAGCCTGGTTAGCACATCCTTCAGATAAGCCCAGGGGTCATGGCCATGCAGCTTTGCCGACTGCAACAAACTCATCACGACGGCGGCCCGCTGGCCGGCCAGTTCGCTGCCGGCAAACAACCATGCCCGGCGCCCCATTGCAATCACCGGGTCATTGTGCCCATGTCGGGCAAGAAGTTGAAGTCTTCTATCGCTGGCATCCGCTGTATGGACGCCGCCTCAAGCGCCAATACAGCGAGCAGCGTGCCAACGGCGAGGTAGTCCACCTGGAGGCGCGACCCGGCGTCGTGATCGTGGTTGCCGCCTGGATGCTCGATGCCGCAGCTTGCGCTCACATGGAACTGGGCGCCCCGCAAGCCTCTGTGGGCGCGCTGGCCGAGCTGCACCTGCTGCTGTCGCAGCGAGGATTTCGGCGAAGCTGCGCGGGTGTTTTCCACACCTGCGAGGAGCGCCATGAGCCATCATGTACCCGGACATCGCCGACGGTTGACGACATCGGCATCACTTCAGCCATCTCCCCCACGCCAGCTGAGCCTGACCCTCGAGTCCCCGGTCCTTCGGGACATGGCCTCGAGCGAACGGGCCGCCGTGGTCGCACGGCTGGCAACGCTGCTGCTGCAGGCAGCCGGCCTTCAAACCGAAAGGAGTGATCATGACGACCTCTGATCTGTTGCCGGCCGCAGTGCTGCGTCGCAAAGCTGTCGTCTATGTGCGCCAGTCAACTCAGTCACAAGTGCAGACCAACCTGGAGAGCCAGCGCCGGCAGTACGACCTGGTGGCGCAAGCTCGCCGCCTCGGATTTGCGCAGGTGGAAGTCATCGACGATGACCTCGGCCGTTCCGCCAGCGGTATGGTGGACCGACCGGGCTTTGAGCGGCTCGTGGCCTGGTTGTGCGCTGGCGAAGTCGGCGCCGTCTTGTGCTTCGACGCCTCCCGGCTTGCCCGCAATGGACGTGACTGGCACCACCTGCTGGAGCTGTGTGGCCTGGTCGAGGCACGGGTCATTGACCCGGACGGCGTGTACGACCCGTGCCGGCCCAACGACCGTCTGCTGCTGGGCATGAAGGGCAGTATCAGCGAGTTCGAGCTCGGCGTGATCAGGGCAAGGATGTTCGAAGCGGCTCGTGCCAAGGCGCATCGCGGTGAATTGCGCATCAGTGTCCCCATCGGCTACGTCTGGCACCGGCAGATCGGGTTGGGGTTGGATCCGGACATGCGCCTGCAGGAGACGATCCGGTTGATCTTCGCGCGCTTTCGCACGCTCGGCAGCGCCAGGCAGGTGATGCTTTCCCTTGCGGCAGACGATGTCCATTTCCCACGGCCCTCGGACGGCAAGAAGATGGTGAGCTTTGACTGGACGCCGATCCGCTACCGCAACGTGATCTCGATACTCAAGAATCCCTTCTATGCCGGCGTCTATGCATACGGCAAGAGTGAGAAGCGTACGACGCTCGTGCAAGGGCGACTTCGCAAGACCTACAAGCATGGCAAGCCGCTCGATCGGTGGGACGTGATGATCAAGGATCATCACGAAGCCTACATCGACTGGGCCGAGTTCGAACGTAATCAAAAGCAGCTTGCCGTCAATGCCTACGGTAAAGTCGATGGAACGAAGTCCGGGCGCGGTGGCCGGGCGTTGCTCGCGGGAATGCTGTGCTGCGGGCGTTGTGGGCGGCGCCTGACGGTGGCGTATACGGGGCGCGGGGTGCCTCAACCGGTGTACCGATGTGACCGCCCCAATCTTCAGCTCGCTCAGCCGAGATGCTTCACGTTTGGCGCACGCCGACCCGACGAAGCGATTGCCCGGGAGCTGCTGCGCGCTGTGGAGCCCTTGGCCGTCGAGGCGGCATTGCAGGCTGAGCGGAGGTATATGCAAGTTCAAGCGGACCAGCGACGAATCGTGGAGCTGGAGTTGCAGCAGGCCCGTTACGAGGCTGGTTTGGCAGAGCGCCGCTACGCGGCCTGTGACCCAGACCATCGCTTGATTGCCGCACAACTGGAGAAGAGCTGGGAGGCTGCTTTGCAGCGCGTGCTCGCCTGTGAGCAGCGCTTGAACGTGGCCCGGCAGGTGCAGTCCTCTGCCAGGCCCGACTTGACCGGCTTGGAGGAAGATCTCGCGGCCGCGTGGGATGCGCCGGGCGTGACCATGCGCGCGCGCCAGCAGTTGCTGCGCACACTCGTCAAGGACATCGTTGCCGATGTCGACGACCAGGCCCGCGAGGTCGTGCTGACGATTCACTGGCGCGGAGGCCAGCATTCGCAGGTGAGGGTCGTCAAGCCACGCACAGGCGAGCACGGCTGCCGCACGCCCGATGAAGCCCTGGCCGTCATGCGCAGCATGGCAGGCAAGTGGTCTGACGAGCACATCGCCGCGACGCTCAATCGCATGGGACTGCCCACGGGCCAGGCCAAGACGTGGACCGCGCATCGCGTGAGCTCCGTGCGCAGGGTCAACGACATCCATGCGTACCGCTCGGCCGAGAAGGACGGGCAGTGGTTGACCATGTCAGAAGCGGCTGCCAAGCTCGGGGTCAACAACCACCGCATTCGGCGCCTGATCAAGGAGGGATTGCTGCCGGCCGAACAGGTGGTGCCGCGGGCGCCGTATCAGATTCGGGCCAGCGACCTGCTCGAGCAGCGGGTGATTGACGCCATCGCGCGAACACTCAGCCCGTGTCGGGCCGTCAGCGAGAAGCAGATGTCAATGTTTTCAAGCACTTAACGAAGAGGGGCATTATGAACACGCCATTGCCCATGGCCGAATCAGATTTTCGAGATGGTTGTTATCAATCTGGACGTTGCCGTCGGCCAGATAAGTTGTCAGCGCTTCCCAGCGGTTCAGGCTGTAGTCAATCGCTTTGGCCGTGGCACTGCCCTCGGGCACGCGTTGCCTCTCCCGCTTCAGCCAGGCGTGCAGGTCCTTGCAAAGCGGCTTTGCGCTCGATTGCCTGATAGAGAGTCGATCTTCGGGCGACAAGCCTTTGACCTGGCGCTCGATCTGGTAGAGCGCGGCAATGCGCTGTATCACTTGCGTGCCCACCGGACTCAGGCGGTCCTTGACCAGTTCATCAAACTTGCGACGCGCGTGCGCCAGGCAAGCTGCGCCGACGCGGCTCTCCTGCTTCAGGACCTGGTCGTACACCCCGTACCCGTCGGAGATCAGCGTGCCCGACCAGCCCTTGAGAAATTCAAGCGGGTACTTGGCCCCTCTGCCCAGGCAAAATTCATACACCACGCCGGGTGAAACATCAAAGCCGCTTCTAGCATAAGCCCAGACGTAGGCCCGCTTGGTCTTGCCCGCGCCGGGGTCCAGCATGGCCACTGGCGTCTCGTCGGCATGAACCACCGCGCAGCTGAGGACAAACTCCCGGTGCGCCGCATACAGGGGCACAAGGGCAGCGCCTGCCTGGCCAGACCACGATGCCAGCGTCGAGCGCGGCGTGTGAACGCCAGAGCGGGCGTTGATTTGTTCTTGCCGGTAATACGGAATGTGATCGACGAAGCGGCTCACGGCAGTGTGTGCCACCAGGCCTGCCGTGGGCATGCCTTTGTCGATGATCTGTGGCCCCACCGGTTCTTGTACCAGGGTCTGGCAGCACTTGCAGGCCCATTTGCCGCGGATGTGGCGGTGCACGAAGAATTCGGCTGGAATGATGTCCAGGCGTTCGCTCACGTCTTCACCGATACGCACCATGGCCTGACCGCATCCGCAGGTTGTGTTCTCTGGCTCGTGGTGGTGTTCGACCCGTTTGAGGTGTTCTGGCAGGGCTTGACGTTTGGGCTTACGGCGGGTGTCATGCTCGGTGTCTGCCGTGTCGCCAGAATCCTTGGCGACCGCCTTCAGTGCTGCAAGTTGTGCTTCCAAATCCGCCTGGTCGGCCGCCAGCGTTTCTTCAAACAACTGGCGCTGCTCAGCATTCATGCGCTCGGTCTTGGCATCAAAGCGCCAAGCCTTCAGGCGGCGCAGCTCAAACAGGATGCTCTGGATACGCGCTTCCTTGAACTCGATGGTCTTCGCCTGCGAGTCAATTTGCTGGCTTTGCTGGCCAATGTGCTGGAGAACCTTGGCCGCCAACGCTGCAGCGGCCTCAGGGCCCAGACTGACTCGATCTGAAATACCGTATGGCTTCCGTATCTGTAGTCCATCACCAACCTCCAGCATCCTCATTTTCTCAGCTGAAGCTGACCGGCTGGAAGCCGGTGGTTTTAACCTTCTGATGGAAAATAAAGCCAGGCATCAGGTCACTGGCTCCTTGCCGTCATGCCAGATGGCGCGACGGCAAAGGGACTCGTTTGGTTACCTTGTTTAAAGGCCCCATCTGCATAAGCGATACCACCTTGCCCGAGTAGGCAGGTTGGCGTGGACACTACTGTCCAACTCCTGATGTTGAACCAATTTTAAACGCAAAAGACTAAACTCCGGGCAGGCATCGTAGAAGGCAGACTAAAGCATTAGTTTTTCTACCGTTACGCATATTAATTGCGCTATTTGGCTGACTGTACCGGAATTGGTCAGCCATTTTGCAGTCGGAATTCTCGGAAGCAAGCTCATACTGTGAGCCTTAGCTAGAAAATAATAGAACTTCACCGAAATGGAAAGACAGGGAGGGACATGGGTATTACGACGATTTATTCAAACTGGATCGCAAAGACGCGTGACTGAACACCAAGGGACTTCCCACTTCCCGGTAACGGCATCGGAGTGCCAAGATTGGCGTGTTGGAAGGCCATTCTGCAACCATTTTGGAAGGAGAAGTCCCATGAGCAACATGACACGAGTCGGCGTTGATTTGGCGAAAAATCTCATTCAGGTCCATGCTGTGGACGTGGCAGGCAAAGTGATGACGAATCCCGCCGTGAAACGGGAGAACTTCCTGCAATGGTGCGCTCAGTTGCCCACAAGTTACTTGGTGGCGATGGAGGCGTGCAGCGGTGCCCATCACTGGTGCCGCCAGTTGCGCGAGCGCGGCCTCGATACCCGCATAATTGCAGCGCAGTTCGTGGCGCCGTACTGGACGCAAGGCAAGAGCGGCAAGAATGACGCCAATGACGCGGCAGCGGTTTGCGAAGCGGCTTCGCGGCCGCACATGAACTTCGTGCCGCCCAAGACGATCGCCCAGCAAAGCATGCTATGCATGCATCGCCTGCGTGAAGGGCTTAAGGAAGAGCGAGTCGCCTGCATCAACCGCATCCGTGGATTGCTTGCCGAGTTCGGGATGGTGGTGCCGCAAAAGCCAGAGGTGCTCGAGCACCATTTGAGCGAGCTGATCGAGGATGCCGGCAACTATATTGCCAGCATGGCCCGACTGGTGCTGCAAAGGGCGCAGGAACACTGGAAAGAAATCGACCAGCACCTTCAATGGTGCGACCAGCGCATTGCTGCTCACCAAAAGGACAACGAGCAGGTGCACCGTGCGGCCGAGCTCAAGGGCATTGGCCCCGTCACCGCCTCAGCGGTCGTGGCGACGGTGGGCGACATCAAGCAGTTCAAGAACGGCGCCCAGTTCGAGGCCGGGCTGGGCTTGACTCCGCGCCAGCACTCCAGCGGCGGCAAAACCAGCCTGGGCAGCATCACCAAACAGGGCGACACGTATTTACGCACCCTGTTGATTCAGGGTGCCAAGTCCGTGGCGTTGATCCATCGAGAGCCGGCTGACCCTATTTCTCATGGGCGCAGCGCCTGCGAGAGTGCTGCGGCTGGCAAAAAGAGGTGGTAAGCCGGAGCCCTAGAAAATTCTGTAGGAAAATATCACCGCCTGCATTCATTCTGAACCAAAAACGCCCACCGGACACGCCGCCCAAGCTCAACGAGGTGGTGCACCTGGTGGCCCGGCTCGGTGGCTTTCTGGCGCGAAAAGGCGACGGTGAGCTAAGTGTCAAGATCATCTGGCTGGGCATGCAGCGCATCTTGGACTTTCTCGCTGGCGTCAGGGAGTTGTGTATAACGAAATGAATTGAAAGAGATTGAAAAGCATCAAAATCAATAACTGGAATTAGAACAAAACACATGGTCGAATTCTTAATTATTCGCAAGAATTCCTTTTTTCTTAGCTTCTTTTAGCCAAACAGGAAACTCGCTTAATAAACGATTATAAAGTTCTTCATCTTTAATTTTTTTTAAGTCATCGACAGCAAAGAAACCCGCATTATCAATTGCGCGTCCTTTCATATTATCCAATTCTTCAAGAATACCATAACCTGAACCAGCAACACCAACAAATTGCCAAAAAATCGGATAATTTGAAGCCTCAATCAAAATTTGTTTAATACTACTCGCTTTATCAATGCCGCCATCAGTTATAAAAATAACCAATGCAGGTAAATTGGAGTTTTTGTAGGTTTCTAAAACCTCTTGCATAACAGGTGGTTCGTTATTCCCAACTCCCAATCCTTTTATAATCCCCAAAAAACCACTTTCCGTATTTTTATCCAAATAATCTTTCACATTACTTATTGTCATATCTAAATATTTCTTATGGCTTGAAGCGTAAAACCAGGTGTCTAAATTGCCATCATCGTCCAAACGCGCTGCAAGTAGAACAATTCGATCTATAACCGCTTGAATTGTTCCATTCTTATACGATGCAGACATAGAACCTGAAGCATCAATAACAATCGCCACTTTTGCGATAACATCTTGAAGCTGATTTTTTTCTAACGAAATTGACAGTTTTTTTGCCAAACTTAAAAGTTGTGGAGCTTCTTTTTCTAACTTTTTTTCAAGCGATAGCGCTTTCGATAATTGAACTTTTTGGACAGATGAAACGAGTGGCGTGATGTCTTCTTCACCGCCAAAATGCTCAAGCAACGCACTCAATCCTCCATTAAAACCTTGCCCAAAAGCATTAAAACGCCACTCACCATTTTTACGATAAATATCACCAAGCATTAATGATTTTTCGTTATTAAAGTCTGAACCGTAAAAATTAAATCGCCCTATCTCTGAATTATTACTTAAAAACCTAAAATAACCCGATTGCATTTGATTCATAGTTTGCGAAGCATCAATTGCCGCCGTAAAACTAAGCGATTCAACGGTAGCAGGTAATTTATTCAAATCACACGCAAACATTGCCAAGTTATTTGTAAACGATAGCGAAATACCGCCGCATGACGTTTTTGGTTGATTGAAAAATATCATGTATTCATCACGCAATAATTTGCCATTCGCATTCAAACCAAAGCATGAAAAATCAACAGATATTCCTGTTATCGATAATTCAATTTGAAACGCATGGTTTGTATTTGGCAAAAATTTAGCGATGGATATGCGTTGACCTTTTAGAATTTTCATAATTTTCAACTCGTAATGTTTATTTTAAAAAAGCGGCTTTGAATATACTGGACAGTGCCAAGTTTTCACCCCTGTTCACGCAACCGTCCGTTCCCCTTCAGAGGGCGAGTCATGGCAGGGGTATTTAGCCATGATTTTCGTCAGGTCAGGAGTCAAAGCGGGAACCGCTATAAATTCCGGGAGGATGGATCGCAGCGCATTTGCGACGATCAGCTCAGAAGGCGGCATGGCCACATTCGTGGTATACGTAATCAGCTGCGAAAGCAGCGCCAGACCTCTGCGGTGTGATTGATGGCCGGGTGCTGCAACAGACCTTGCGCGATACAGTCCTCGGGCGCAAAAACTACCTGCACTTTGGCTCGGACGCCGGCGGCGAGCGCGCTGCCGTGATCGGCTCGTGCAAGCTGGGCGGCATTGACCCCAGGCCTACCTGCACGATGTGCTGGAGCGCATCGCTGACCATCCGATCAACCGGATTGACGAGTTTCGGCCCTGGCGGGTCGCCGAGTAACTCAGACCCCCGGGACAAGCGGCTTCGGAAACGCAAGACATGGCGCGCGCGGCGTGATGTAGGCCACAGCGTGTCCACCCATTTCGCTACAGTAACCCAAGCATGACGGCCAAACTGCACCGACTGCCAAGAGGCGCGAAGAACGTGTGTACGATCTTCTAAGCAACAGGGCCAAAAACGCCATATGGATGAACTGCAAGCTGGTGTTGAGGTGGCGTTCGCAGTTTTTCCACAGCCGCCGGTTCTTTTCCAGCCAGGCAAAGCTGCGCTTAACGACCCAGCGCCTGGGAATGACGGCAAACTTGTGCAACTCGCTGCGCTTGGGAAGGTCTGCATAACTCGCTTCCAACTGAAGTAATAGCACGTTGATTTTCAAGGGATAGGATTTCAGGCAAAACATTCTTGTTTTTGTCGCCCGCATGCGCATTTCTCCATTCTTTTGCGGGCACTACCCGGTTTTCAGACGCACTCATGCCTGCGCCTGCATCAAGCGATTCCTACTCATCCACAGGTTCGACAGCGCAAACAGCGTCTTGAGTTGCAGCGTGTTTTTCTTCAAGCCTTTGTAGTCCACCTGAAAAACACGCAAGCTCTTGATCTGTCTGGGGAATTTACGGATTGGTGAAGTTTGGATTTGCAGGAAAATAAATGCCATCCATTTGATTTCTTGCAAATTTCGACAAGGTTTTCATGGGACCCAGACCGCGCACACCTCAGACGGACGAGTTGCCCCGTCCCCGCCTGGACGAGCAGCTCAAGATGAGCCACCCCCTGGTTCGGCTGGCCAACCTGATGAACTGGGAGGAGATCGAACGCAGTTTTGGCGCCCATTTCACTTCAAGCCGAGGGCGCCCTGCACTGAGTCCTCGCCTGGTCGCGGGCCTGCTGTATCTGCAGCATGCCAACGACGCCAGCGATGAAGCGGTGGTGGCGACCTGGCTGGAAAACCCTTACTGGCAATACTTCTGCGGCGAAACCTACCTGCAGACCGAGTTGCCCATCGACCCCTCCAGCCTGACGCGCTGGAGAAAGCGCATTGGCGAAGAAGGCGTCGAGGTCTTGCTGGCCGTCACCATCGAAGCGGCCCGTGCGGCCGGCCTGATCAAGAAAAGCAGCCTGGACAAAATCATCGTCGATACCACCGTCATGCCCAAAGCCATCGCTCACCCGACCGACAGCCGCTTGCTGGAGAAAAGCCGCCAGCACCTGGTCAGGCTCGCTGATGAACACAGTCTGCAGCTACGCCAGAACTACAACCAGCAGGCGCCGCGCATGGCCGCGCAGATCGGCCGCTATGCCCATGCCAGGCAATTCAAGCGCATGCGCAAAACCCTCAAGGCGCTGAGAATCCGGGTGGGCCGCGTGTACCGTGAAGTCACTCGCAAGCTCGCTCAGCTGCCAGAGCAGGCGCGGCACAAAGCCCGGGACCTGCTGCACCGCGTGGGCCGCATCCTGACGCAACAGCCCAGGGACAAGAACAAACTGTATGCGCTGCACGCACCAGAGGCAGAGTGCATCTCGAAGGGCAAGGCCAGAACGCCCTACGAGTTTGGGGTCAAAGTGACGATTGCCACCACGCTCAAGGAGGGCCTGGTGGTCGGGATGCGCAGCATGCCGGGCAATCCGTATGACGGGCACACGCTCGACGAAGCCATTGAGCAGGTCGAAATCCTCGCCGAGCAAAGGCCCGGCATGGCCATCGTGGACAAGGGCTACCGGGGCGCGCAGGTCGAGGGAGTACAGATTCTGCGCTCAGGCCAGCGCCGGGGCGTCACCCGAGCCATGAAGGCGATGATCAAGCGGCGAAGTGCCATTGAGCCGACCATTGGGCACATGAAGATGAAGGGACGGCTGGCCCGAAATCCGCTCAAAGGTACGCTGGGTGACGCCTTGCACGCCGTGCTGTGCGGCGCGGGCCACAACATCCGGCTGATGCTCAAGAAGCTGCATGTCTCTCCTGTCGCGCCGTAAAACTGAATTGTTCAGCGTGGACTTTGTAGCGCACTTTGACAAATCCAAACTGGCACTTGATGACGCGAAACGGATGCTCGACCTTGGCCCGAATACCCGCTTTGAGCTTTTCGGCCTTCTCCAGCAGCACATCGATGGGGTTGCCCGCCTTGTCGAGCTTTTTGCGCTTGCCCGGGCGCATGGCCACCTGCCAGCGCACGTCTGGCCTGGCATCAGAGCGTTTGTCGGCACCTTGGTAGCCGGCATCGGCAAAGACAACGGTTTCCTGCTCATGGAGCAAGGCGTTGCCTTCGGTGACATCGCCCACATGGCCTGCCGTGCCGCGCACGGTATGCACCAGGCCGGACTCAGCGTCCACGCCAATGTGCGCCTTCATCCCGAAGTACCACTGGTTGCCCTTCTTGCTCGAATGCATCTGGGGATAGCGCTTTTTGCTTTTGTTCTTCGTCGAACTCGGCGCGGCAATCAACGTCGCGTCCACGACCATGCCCGCCCTGAGCAGCAAGCCTTGCGCGCGCAGCGCGTCGTTGATGGTGGCGAAAATGTCATCGGCCAGCTTGTGCTTTTCCAGCCGGTGGCGAAACCTCAGGATGGTGCTCTCATCGGGCAAGCGGCCCTCCAGCCGGGCAAACTCGCCGTACAGCGGCACGTCCACGAAAGCCTCCTCCATCGCCGGATCCGACAGGCCGAACCACTGCTACTGAGATCGACCCGGCGCCTCCTTTCAAGGAAACTGAGCGCCCCTTGTCAACCTTTCTTATCTGGAGGTTCATCATGGAAATTGATCTTCTGGGCATTGATCTGGCCAAGCGTGTCTTTCAACTCCACGGTGCACCCAGGCCATGAAAGCCCGGCTGGTGAACTCCGGGCCGTTGTCAGTGCGAACGGCCTGCGGATAACCGCGAAATCGTGCAGCCTGATCGAGCACACGGGTCACGTACTGGCCCGAGATGCCAAAGTCCACGGCGATGTCCACGCTCTCATGGCTGAAGTCGTCGGCCACGGTGAGGTATTTCAGGCGCCGTCCGCTTGAGAGGCTGTCGCTCACAAAATCCATGCTCCAGACCTCGTTGACCGTGCGTGCCAGTTGCAGCGGCACGCGCTCGTTCACGGGCCGCTTGGCTTTTTTGCGCCGGCGCACGGCCAGGTCGGCCTCGCAGTAGAGGCGATACACCCGCTTGTGATTGACACCGGGGAACTGCGGGCGCAACAGGTCGTGGATGCGCCGGTATCCAAAGCGGCGGCGCACATGGGCAATCTCCACGATTTTTTCCTGCAGATCCAACGTAGCCTGGTCGGCCTTCGGTGGATGGCGGTAGCTGTCCCGGGAGAGCCCCACAAGTCGGCATGCTCGACGCTCGGGAAAATGGTGCTTGATGACCATGATCCGAATCGCCTCACGCCTGACCTGTGGGGCTAGCGCTTTACCCCGAGGACGCTCTTGAGCGCGTGCATGTCCAGGTGGGCTTCGGCCAGCAGCCGCTTGAGCTTGGCATTCTCCGATTCCAGTTCACGCAGGCGCTGGGCCTCGGAGACTTGCATGCCCCCAAACTTGGCACGCCACTTATAAAAAGTTGCATCGCTGAAGCCGCCGCTAAGGCACAGCTCCTTGATCGGCAGCCCGGCCTCGGCCTGCTTCAGGAACCCGATGATTTGTTCTTCGGTAAATCTGCTGTTCTTCATGTCCGTCATTCTCCTGGTAGTTGACGGACTTCACCAACTTCAGGTTGGTACGGCTAGGAGGGGGCAGGTCAGGTCATCGCATCGTGCGCGGGCGCTTTATCCTGCTTAGTTTGCATCCGCGCCACTTGCGTACAGGAGAAGGTGAGCAGGCTGGAGATCAGGAAATCAATGCGGTCAATGTCGCTGAATTTGCACTTGTTTATGCCGCCGTAAACCAGAACAAAACGCTGAAGCGCATAACTCCTATCAAATAGCTGATTTCTAAAACAAGAAAGTTGAGTAAAAGAAGCTATCATATGTAAATTGTTCCAATATTTGTAGCGGTTTTGGACCTCGAATAAATCAATTCGATCTTGCGGTATGCGTTGATACAAGGCAAAACATGAGTAGAAATGTTGGAGTACTCGGGGTCACATCATCTGCGTGTCGCTGATTGCTTTTACAGGAAGAATTTCAGTAGTTGGCTACCCAGCGCTGAAGTAACTCCACTAGTGCCAAGAAAATTAATCAAAGAGAAAAATATATATGAAGTTGATTTGTGTCAGTTGCATTCTTTTGAGCGTTCTCGTGGGATGTGCCAAGAATGAAGCATCTTGCAGCGATGAGACTGCGACATCAGTTGCTAGATCTTTGATCGCATCATCGTTGGCAGAGAAAATTGAGACGGAAGTTAAAGGCACTAAAAAAGATGTGGACACATCTGCGATCAATGCCTTGGTTGCACAATTTAAGATCTCTTTAGGAGATATTAGAACATCTAAAAAAGATCCAAACAGTAGCAAGGTATTTTGTTCAGCAACAATTGGGGTTCAATTTTCGGAAGCAGTTATTCAGGATGCGGACAAGGTGCGAAAGTCCATTAGCTACAAACCATCGACTGAATTCGTACGAGATTCTGGCCTGAAATTTGAAGCTTACAAGCTGATTGGTGATTTTGAATACTCTGTGCAACCCACTGACGACGGGAAAAAAGTATTTGCTGAGCTTCAAGGTAATCAAAAGCCGCTTTTGATCGCCGCTGAAATTGCATCTTCTGCCCTCTTGAAAACAGTAGTTGAATCGGCAGAAGCACTAAAAGCCAGTGAAAGAGATGCCGCACAGGCGAAAATTCAGCAGGCTGAAATTCAGAAGCAGCAATCTGAAACTGAGCAGCGGCAAGCAGAGGAAATACAGAAAACCCTGAGAGCAAAAAATGCGAGCCTGCAACTTGAAGAGGCGCAATTAGCAATTACTCAAGCGAATGCCAAAATTAATGTCGCTTGGAATGCGATTAGTAAAATCGAACGTGAAGCCATGTTGCCTGAACAACGCGTTTGGTTGAAACGACGTGAATTGGATTGCAAGACCAAAGGAGTAGCAGAGCAGGCTACAGACTTGACTGCACAAGAAACTGTCAGACTTTTATGCGAAGTAGAAATGACACAAAAAAGAACCGACTATTTAGATCTAAAACTTTTAAAAACATCTTGATGAAATATTGAAATACGGTCATAAGTCAATGTTATTTGAGATTTAGATTTAGATTTAGATTTAGATTTAGATTTAGATGGTTTTTCAGCATTTACTTAGGATCTCAGCAAGATTTAAAAGCGTTGATCTTCGAGATAGTGAAATGATCTAGCTACTCACTTATAAAAAAACAAAATAACATTTGCGTATGAGCTTTAACTTGCATGTGGTTTATTACTAATGCCTGTCAATATTTAATTATGAAACATTTTAAAATATCTTTTTTTATCACGCTCATCCTTTTGGGATTAGGAGCATTTTGGGGATACGGTTTAGGTGGAACAACAGGTGCACTTCAAGCTTTATTTGTTGTTAGCATTCTCGCTGTCATGGAGGTCTCTCTTTCTTTTGATAATGCTGTTGTTAATGCATCTGTTTTACGCACATGGAATCCATTCTGGCAAAAACTTTTCTTAACTGTTGGAATTATTATTGCGGTGTTTGGGATGCGTCTAGTATTTCCGATATTGATCGTCTCAATAGCCACCGGCCTGGGGTTGCTCGATGTCATGACAATGGCTCTTAATACACCCGAAGAGTATTCCCGGCATTTAACAGCCAATCATGCACAGGTCGCCGCCTTTGGCGGATCATTTCTTTTGCTGGTCTTTTTAAATTTTTTATTTGATCAGGAAAAAGATTTACATTGGCTGGGTTGGATTGAAGAAAAGCTTGGTAAGCATGGCAATGAAGGATTATCTACACTGGTGGCAATGCTGGCTGTATTTGGCTGCATGACACTGGTACCAGAAGTGCAAAAACTTTCAGTCCTAATGGCTGGCATAAGTGGTATTGCCGTCTATTTAGCTGTTAGTTTTCTAAGCGGTTTGCTTGAAGCTGAAGAACATGATCCAGTGATTGGCACAGCTATTAAACGGGGCAGTATTGGCGGTTTTCTTTATTTGGAAGTTCTGGATGCCTCCTTCAGCTTTGACGGCGTTATCGGTGCATTTGCCATCACGAGTGATGTCGTGATCATCATGCTAGGGTTGGCTATTGGCGCGATGTTTGTACGTTCAATGACGGTATTTTTGGTTCATAAGGGCACCCTAGAAGAATTCGTCTACCTAGAACATGGTGCGCATTACGCTATCGGAATTCTGGCACTAATAATGCTAGCCAGCGTGAAGTTTCATATCTCAGAATGGTTTACTGGCTTGTCGGGCGTAGCCTTCATTTGCCTGTCTTTGTGGTCTTCAGTTCATTACAAGCGCCAGAGGGCCATGGAAATCAGTTATTCCTGATTCTCGAGATAATCTTTTTATTCAATGGGAGCAATTAACAAATGGCAATTAGTTTGCAAAAAGGCGGTAACGTCAACCTTTCGAAAACAGACCCCAATCTCAAGCAAGTGCTGCTTGGCCTTGGATGGGATGCACGTTCTACAGATGGCGTGGATTTCGATCTAGATGCTAGTATTTTCATGGTCACTGAGAATGGCCGAGTCCGTTCTGATAGCGATTTCATTTTTTATGGTCAGTTACGCTCACCCTGTGGTTCCATTGAGCACACCGGAGATAACCGCACTGGTGCTGGAGAAGGCGATGACGAGGGACTTAAGATAAAACTTGACCAAATTCCCTCCGTTATTACCCGGCTGGTGGTAGCCGTTACTATTCATGATGCACAAGTACGTAAACAGAATTTCGGCATGGTGCATGACGCATTCATACGTCTAGTGAATATTGAAACCAATATCGAAATTACTCGATTTGATCTGTCGGAAGATTACTCAACTGAAACAGCCATGATTTTTGGCGAAATTTACCGTTATGGCAGCGAATGGAAATTTAAAGCTGTCGGGCAAGGTTATGCGGGTGGTCTGAAAGCGCTTGCTATTCAGCATGGCGTTAATGTAAGTTAAATGCGTTTTTTACAAATTTTTTCAAGGAGATAATTTATGGCCATCAGTCTACAAAAAGGCGGCAACGTCAATCTGAGCAAAGAAGCACCCTCACTCAAAAAACTAGTCATCGGGCTCGGCTGGGATTCACGCGCCACGGACGGTGCTGCCTTCGATCTTGACGGAAGTGCCTTTCTATTGAAGGTGGATGGAAAGGCTCGCTCCGACGCCGACTTCATCTTCTACAACAACTTGAAATCCACCGATGGCTCTGTCACCCACGCTGGCGACAACACAAGCGGAACCGGTGAAGGAGACGATGAAAAACTCACTATCGACTTGGCCATGGTTCCAGCTGAAATCGAGAAAATAACCATTGGTGTAACGATTCACGACGCTGAAGCACGCAAGCAGAACTTTGGCATGGTCGGCAAGGCCTACATTCGTTGTCTCGACGCCAATGGCGACAAGGAAATCGCACGCTACGACCTCTCCGAAGACAGTTCGACTGAGACGGCGATGATTTTTGGCGACATCTATCGTGCTGGCGCTGAATGGAAATTCAAGGCTGTCGGACAAGGATTTGCAGGTGGTCTCGGCCCTCTGGCACGCTCTTTCGGCATTGGCACTTAATCAGTCCGCGAGACATGACACGGCTCGTTAAAGGTCAACGCTTGAATCTTGGGGACCTCGTCTAAACAGGCGCCTTTCGAGCAGGTCTTGCCGTACAGGGTTTGCCTGTTGATTTCGACTGTTTCGGGCTGGACACTGCCGGCAAACTGCCTGACTGGAAACTGCCGGCACCGGGCAAGTCGTCGTCTAGGGCTGTGGCTCGTGATTCCAGCTTGAAAGCTTGAAATCGCGCTGGGCAAGGACATGATTATCGACAACTCCCACGTCATCTGCTGGGACAGCACCTTGGGTTATGAAATTTTCGAGACCACCGGCAAAACTGGTGGCGGCTCAGACGTAATCCTAGGCAACCTAGTCAACAGTTCAAGAGCGGTGAATGCATAGTGCTCCGCTTCAGTAGCGCAGGCAAGATTTTTGTGTGCTCAAGCAATCGCGATTCGTTTGTGGAATGGATTAAAGAAATAAATGTCCCGCACAAAGTCTAACCGCTGATCGATGTATCCACATAGCCACTTCATCTCGTTCATCTGCAGCGCCAATGCTTCGCAGACAAAACCCATTTTCGACAATTTATTTAATCAATCAAGGAGCACAACATGGCAGTCAATCTGCAAAAAGGTCAGAAGATATCCCTTGACAAAGAGGCTGGTGTCAAACTGACAAAAATCATCATGGGATTGGGCTGGGATGCCGTCAAATCAAAAGGTTTTTTCGGCATCGGTGGCTCGACGCCAGATATTGATCTTGATGCATCCTGCATCATGTTTGACGAGCAGGGTACCCAGATTGATTCAGTGTGGTTTCGTCAATTGAAATCCAAAGACGGCTCCGTCATTCACACCGGTGACAACCGAACTGGCGACGGCGACGGGGATGACGAGCAAATTATTGTGGATCTGACTCGCGTGCCTGAACGCGTGAAAAGCCTGGTGTTTACTGTCAACAGCTTTACCGGGCAGAACTTCTCAAAAATCGAAAATGCTACCTGCCGCATCGTCAATGCCGGCAACAACAAGGAAGTTGCCCGCTTTAACCTGACTACCTTGGGCGCCCATAACGCACAGATCATGGCCAAGATTTACCGTCATGGAAGCGAATGGAAGATGCATGCGATCGGCGAGATTGGCAATGGCCGCACTTTTGAAGAACTGATGCCGCAGATCACCCCACACTTGTAAGTCACCAGTGAAACGTGTCTGGTTCAATAAAACTTTTTCTTCTGTCGGCTCGGCCATCCGCTTGATTCGCGAGGCTGATGAGGCCGCTGACTACCACCTTGTCTGCAGCAGCACCAATCCGCATGCACCCGCTTTCCTGGCAGCGCATGAATCAGCCGTCGAGCCAAGCGGTTTGAAAGGCCAGGCCTACCTGGACTGGTGCCTTGAGTTTTGCCACGAGCACGGGATTGGCATTTTTATCCCCGGCAAGGAAGCTAGTCTTTTGAGCGCCGAACGCCAACAGTTTGAGGCGCAAGGCACACGCCTGCTGTGCGCCGCCTCGCAGGACATGCTGCACCTGTTGCATGACAAGGCGCAGTTTTATCAGAGCGTCAACTGCCTCACGCCACCGGCTGCGTTTCGTGTCGTTGAAACGGCGCAGCAATTCGAAGCGGCTTACCGCGCGTTGCGAAAAGAGCATGCGAAGCTGTGCATCAAGCCCTCGGTGTCGGTGTACGGCCTGGGGTTCAGCGTACTCGATGAAAAGCGCTCCAGCGCGCAGTTGCTGCTCGAAGGCGTTCAGTACCATATTGGGCTGGACGACTTGCGGCGCGGTTTTGAGGTCATGGAGACATTTCGCACCATGCTGGTGATGGAATACCTCGACGGACACGAATTCAGCGTGGACTGCATTGGCGACAACGGACGGCTGGTCTGCGCGATTCCGCGAAAAAAACCGCAGCTCGCCGGTCAAGGCCAACTCATAGACATGCGGGAGGACATTCTGGAAAGTACCCGTCAGTTGACGGCCGCTTATGGCCTGAACGGCGTTTTCAATGTGCAGTTCCGCGAAGGCCAAAACGGCCTGGGCCTGCTGGAGATCAACCCGCGCATGTCCGGCGGCATTGCCATGGCCTGCCTGGCCGGCCCCAACCTGCCTTACCTGGCCCTGGCCGGATTTGACCGGGGTTTTGATGGCCTGTCGATTCCGCCGATTCGGGCCGGCGTTCGCGTGGGCGAACTTTCATTGGCGACGGAACTGCCGTGAGCGATCTTCTTGAGCCGCCGCTGAGCGGCGAAGCGGCTCTGGCCGTTGATGAAATGCGGCGCGTCACGTTACCCACGGGCCTGATGGAAATCAAAGTCGATGCCGGGCCGTTTCGCCTGGACGATCTGATCGGCTTTGCTGCGCGGGCCAACACCCGGCGCGGTTTTCTGTTTCTGAGCAAGGTACTGGGCAAGCACTGGCCGGTCACGCCGCGCCTGATGCATGCCATCCACACCGAGCTGGCGGCGCGAGTGCCAGCCAATTTGCCGGGACCAGTGATTTTTATTGCCATGGCCGAAACAGCAATCGGATTGGGACAAGGCGTTTTTGAAGCGTACAAAACCATGCATCCGCAGCGCGAGGCCCTGTTTCTGCACACCACGCGTTACCACGTCGGCGGCATGCCCATCATCGAATTTGAAGAGGCGCACAGCCACGCGCCGAGGCAGTTTTTGCACCGGCCGGGCGACGTGGGGCTGCAACACATATTGCTGAGCGCGCGCGCGCTGGTGCTGGTCGATGACGAAGCCAGCACAGGGAACACATTTTTGAACTTGAGCGCCGCCTGCCGTGCCCTCAATCCAGCGATTGAGCATATCCATCTCGCGGCCATCACCAATTTCATGGGGCGCGAGGTCAACGAAGCCCTGTCCGGGCGCTTCGGCCTGCCGGTCACCGTGGGCGCGGCGCTCAGCGGCGAATATGCATTCACCGTCGGCCAGCTACAGCAGGCCGACGGTGCAGCCCAGCGGTTCGAAGCCCATGTTGATAGGGGTGCCAGCGCCTGTTTTGGCAGGCTGGGCCTTGATCGCCCGCTCAACCAGCCAGCCGCGCTGGCCGGGCGTCTGAGCGCAGGCATCGCCCCGAGCGAGCGGGTGCTGGTGCTGGGCACAGGCGAATTTATGCACATGGCTTTCCTGCTGGGGCGTGCGCTGGAAGCCTGCGGTACCAACGTCGTTGTGCAGTCCACCACCCGCTCGCCGATCCTGCAATGGGGCGCGGTCGGCCACATCCTGAAGTTTTCCGATAACTACGGCGAAGGTGTGGAAAATTTTGTATACAACGTCGAGCCTGGCCAGTATGAGCACGTTTTCATCTGCCACGAAACGCCACCCAACGCGGCGCTGCAGCAACTGGCCAAGGCCGTCAAGGGCCGCCTATTCCACTTTTTATCCGAGAGCCATTGTGAAGAAATTCCTGTTCGTTGACTTGGACGACACCCTATTCCAGACGCCAGGCAAATGCGCGGACGAAAAAGACCTGCACCCTGCAGCTTATCTGAAGGACGGCTCCGTCTGCTCCTTCTCAACGCCGCGCCAGCGCGCATTTTTCGCGCTGATGAACAAGGAAATGACGCTGATTCCAGCCACGGCGCGCAACCGCGACGCGCTGAGCCGCGTTGATTTACCGTTTTCCAGCCACGCCATCATCGACTACGGCGGCGTCGTGCTGACCCCCGACGGCGCGCCCGATGGCGAGTGGCTCGACCTCATGCGCGCAGACATGGCGCTCGCGCTGGGCGGCCTGAAGGAAGCCATCGACGTGATTGACCGCTATTCGGCCAGCGTGGGTTTAAAAGGCCGCGCCCGCCTGATCGAAGACTACGCCACGCCGTTTTACATCGTCGTCAAGGATCCAGACAAGCAGGCCGAGCGCTTAGAGAGCATCGAGCGCGAAGCCCTGACGGATTGGATCGCCAGCCCAACTGGCCAGGATTTTTACATCCACCGCAACGGCAACAACTTGGCCGTTCTGCCCAAGGCGCTGAACAAGGCCCGCGCCGTTCACTATTTACGCCAGAAGCTGCAGACCGAGCATGGCGACATCATGACGCTGGGCATGGGCGACAGTAAATCCGATGCGCGCTTCATGGCCGCCTGCGACTACGCCATTGTTCCCAGCGGCACCCAGCTCTCGTCCCTGACGGTGGGGGCGCTATGACATTTTGCGGAAGCTACCGGCCCAGCGATGTCACGTTTTTGCTCAAGTGTCTGCCGCAGCTGCCGTTCGTCGATGTGGCGCACAAGGAAAAATTAATTCAGACCGGCGTCCGGCACTACAGCGAAATGCTCTCGCCCGAAGCGCTGCCATCGCCGCGCTACCTGGAGGTTTTTCGCAGCGCCTGCGTCGCCAATCAGCAGCAGATGGCGCGCGACTGCCTGACGCTAGCCGCACTGATTGCGGCGCGGCGCAGCGGTCCGATCACGCTGGTGTCGCTGGTGCGCGCCGGCACGCCGGTAGGCGTGATTCTCAAGCACCTGCTCGGCCAGGTGATGGGGCGCGAAGCGGCGCATTATTCCGTTTCTATTGTTCGGGACCGGGGCATTGACGCGGTGGCGCTTGGCCACATTCTGAAGCAGGGCCATGCGCCCGAATCCATCGTGTTCGTCGACGGCTGGACTGGCAAAGGCGTGATCTCACGGGTGCTGGAGCAGGCCATGGAGGACTTTAACCGACAACACGAGGTGAGCATCGACGCTGGCCTGTATGTGCTGTCAGACCTAGCCGGCACGGCCGCCTGCGCGGCCTCGTCTCTGGATTACCTGATTCCGTCAAGCATCCTGAATGCCACTATTTCGGGATTGGTCAGCCGGTCGGTGCTAAACGACTCCATTGGCGCCAGCGATTTTCACGGCTGCGTTTATTACGATGCCTTCGAAGCGCATGATCTGTCGCGCGAATTTGCCGATGGCCTGGTGGCCGAAGGCATCGCGCAAGCCCAACGCGAAGGCCAACCCTCGCCAGTGCCTGTTGACCGCGCTCGCGCCGCCGCCATTTCCGCTGAATTCCTCCAGTCAACCACGGCCCGGCACCGCATCACCGATGTCAACCTAATAAAGCCCGGTATCGGCGAGGCCACCCGCGTGCTGCTGCGCCGGGTGCCGCGCCTCTTAATACTGCGGGATCCGTCAGCGCCGGATGTGGCGCACCTGAAGGTGCTGGCCAGTGAAAAGTCGGTTCCGTTGATGGTCGACGCAGACCTGCCCTACCAGGCCGTTTCCCTTATCCAGAGTGCATTAGATGGCTGAAAAGAAAATGCTCGGCGCCTCGCTGTACGTGCCCGCCACCCACAAGGATCTGTCACAAATTGCCAATGGTTGTTTGCTCGGCCAGGTGCGCTCGCTCATCTTCTGCACCGAGGATGCCGTGGCTGACAGTGAATTGAGCTACGCCTTGTTCAATCTGTCGCTGGCGCTCCAGCAGATGACGCCTCGGCCGGGCACAGACCGCTTCGTTCGGGTCCGCAACCCGGACATTCTGAAGCGGGTGCTCCAAATGCCTGGCTCGCACAAGCTGAGCGGCTTCGTGCTACCCAAGACTACTCGGCACAACTTCGACGCTTATTTCCGCCAGATCCGCAAGACTAGCCATCAGCTGATGCCAACGCTAGAGACGGCCGAAGTCTTTGACGAGGCGGAAATGAAGCTATTTCGCCAATGCCTGGAGGCGCCCGGCGTGCGCGAGCATATTCTGGCGCTGCGCATCGGCGGCAACGACCTGCTGGCCTTGCTCGGCATCCGGCGCCCGCGCAACATGACGATTTACCGCACGCCGCTCGGGCCGGTGATTTCCCGGCTGGTGACAACCTTTCTTCCCTACGGCTTCGGGCTGACCGCGCCGGTGTGCGAGCACCTGGACAATCCAGCCTTGCTGGCGCAAGAAGTGCAGGAAGACCTGGCGCACGGGTTGGTTGGCAAGACCGCCATTCATCCCAGCCAGGTCACCCTAATCGAGCAGCACTACCGCGTCCACCACAGCGATATGGAAGTGGCGCTGCGCATCATGGACCGTGCCAGCCCAGCGGTATTCAAACTGCATGACTCGATGTGCGAAGTCGCCACCCACCGCACCTGGGCGCATGGCGTCGTCGAGCAGGCTCGGGTATTTGGCATCAACCCCGGCGACGCCAACGCCAGCCTTTCTGCCTCTATCCTGCATTTGCAGCAGGCCAACCCCGACAAAGCTTAAACATGACTGATTTTTCACGCGGACAAAAAGGAAAACTCGCCGACATGGGCTGCACGGGAGCATTTCCCCTCCTGCTGAGCCTGACCTCGCAGGGCATGGACATCGACCTCAGCTGCTTTGGCCTGGACGCCGGTGGCCAGCTCTCCGATGATCGCTACATGGTGTTCTTCAACCAGAAGTCCTGCCCCGGCGGCGGCGTGACGCTGGACATCGGCAACGGCTCAGCGACCTTCACCACCGATGTCTCGCGCCTGCCCGAGTCAATTCACAAACTGGTGTTCACCGCCTCCCTCAACGGCGAAGGAACGATGCGCAAGCTCGGCGCTAGCAGCTTGCGCCTGGGCAGCACCACTTTTTCCTTTTCAGGCGCCGACTTCCAGGATGAAAAAGCCGTGATCGTCGGCGAGATTTACAAGCGCGAGGGTCTGTGGCGCTTTGGCGCGGTCGGCCAAGGTTTCAACGGCGGCCTGTCCGCGCTACTCAAGCATTTTGGCGGCACCGAGGCGGCGGCTTCTCCCGCCCCGGCTCCGGCGCTCGCTGCAGCACCAGCATCAGCACCAGCATCGGCCCCAGTCCCGGAGACCCAAAAAGTGTCTTTGTCGAAAATCACGCTCGAAAAGCGCGGCGACAAGATCTCGCTGGAAAAAGCTGGCCGCCAGGGCTTTGGCCGCACGCGCGTCAACCTGAACTGGAATCAGTCCTCCACTCCTGCCGCCACCGAGCCCAAGAAACAAGGCTTTCTAAGCCGGGCGATGGGCAGCGTGCAGACCCGCTCCAGCGGAGGCATTGACCTAGACCTAGGCTGCATGTTTGAGTTGACAGACGGCACGCCCGGCTGCGTGCAGGCGCTGGGTAACAGCTGGGGAAGTTTCAGCCTGCCACCTTATATTCACCTCGACAGTGATGATCGCTCTGGCACCAGCACGGGCGGAGAAAATATCTTTATCAACGGTGACCAGTTCCCCCAGATCAAGCGGGCGTTAATCTTTACCTTCATCTATGACGGTGCGCCAAACTGGGCCGCCACCAACGGCGTGGTCACCATCGAGGTACCGGGCCGATCGCCTGTAGAAGTCAGGCTGGACAATGGAAGCACCGCCTCGATGTGTGCCATTGCGATGATTGAGAACAAAAGTGGAAATCTGGAAATCACCAAGCTGGTGGAGTATTTTCAGCAGGTGGGCCTCAAGAGCACCCATCAGCAGATCAATGACCGCTTCCGATTTGGCCTGCGCTTCAAGGCTGGAAGCAAGGATTAAAACCGAGTGGTCAAGCGTCCACCATCTGTACCACGGCGAGACGTCCACCCTCCCCTTTGGCCAGGAGAATTTGCAAACCGTCTTTCAACTCGACCTTGCCGCCCATAGGAATCAATGTCTTCATCGAAACATCCATGAGGTCGGGAAGCTGCTCATTGACCAGCCACCAAGTGGCGTTGTGCAGCACGAAATAAGCGACACGTTTTTTCTGGCCCTGGGTGAGTCGTTCATTCGGTGAGATCAGGTTATTGACATGCCAAAGAAAGAGCGATTGCCCCGTCCACACCATCAGCCTATGGTTATCGGGACGGTAACTGTCCTTCTGGCGTGAAGAGTAAAGGTTCAGAACGGGAAGTTTGCCCCTGTATGGCGTGCTGCAAAATGGGCAACAGGGCTTGGTGGAGTTGTCGAAAACATACCACTTCTGGGTGCAGTCCTTGTTATGGCAGGGCTGAATGAGATCGACCGTCTTGATTAAGGCGGTTTCCCAGTCATTGGCCGAAGGCCTCAAGGAAGGCTCGTGAAGACCGGTCACAAAGGCTTGAAAGAACAGCGGTGAGAGGTAGGGTCCAGTGACGGTGTAGGGTAACTTTGAAGTGTCCGCCCAGGGAAATTCGGCAGGTTTTGCATCAGCAACCTTGATTCGGTTGCTGGTGTCGCTCGGGTGTTCAACGAAAAGGGCTTTTTCGCCCATAGACAGCGACTCGTCGCGAATATCATCGTCAACGTCGTGAACCTTGCCACCGCGCAATGGGTGGCGGTACAGTAAATACATGTAGAGAAGCACTGCCAAGGCGTGCTGATCCGTTTCGCGCTGTGGCAGTTTTCTCTGGGGATCTTCCTTGGCAAGGTGGCTGGTCATCACCACCTCTGGGGCAATGAAGTCGGGCGTACCCACCACATCTGGCGGATACTTGCCAGGCACCACTAGGCCGTCCACGTCAATCACACAGGCACGGCCACCCGCAGGGTCAACTAGTACATTTTTATAGGATAGATCTGAATGGGCCAGGCCCATCATGTGCATTTTCTTGACGGCCCTTGAAATCAGGATGCCCATCTTGAGGTAACTGAGCCAGTCGCCAAGTTCACGGGGGTCCATGAACCGGCTTCGGTGGCTCGCAGAGGTGAACCACTTGCCCTCTTTTTCCTTACCCTTGATGCCTAAAGAGTCGTCGGTTTTCGAGCCAAACTCCATGAAAAAATGAGGGGGATAGGTGGGCGCCACCAGCCCTAGCCTGCCCTCGTGTTCCAACGCTGCGCTGGGCCAGCAAAACAGGTTTCCCCAATAATCGCCGCCAGCCTGGCTAAAGAGGGTTTCCCGGTATTTTCCGGTGATCATCTGCAAACGATCCTTCGCCTGCGCATCCTGCTGGGTCTTGAAAAAGGCCACCACATAGGATTTGTCCGGGGAAAAATAGACGTCCTTCATCGCCCCGGAGCCAATAATCTCATCAACGTATTCGACATACTGCCCGTCGAATGTCCGGCATTGAACAACCTTGGCCATCAACCGCTCCTAAAAATGAAAATGACGGTTTTGCAGGCTACCCGCATGATGACTGTTGGGACTGCCACTGTTAGAAATTTCCGGTTCAGCAGGCAGTTACCAGAGGACTGCAATGGTGCGGTCATCGTGGTGTCCTGGGGTGAAGAAATGAAGCCATTCGAGCAAAGCCTTTTCCGGCTCGTGCGCAGCAAGCAAAAGATTGATTTCGTCCCACAATCCATCCCACTTCGCAGCGTCAGCCAGGCCGTTGTCAGTCTCAAAGCGCGGGTCTGAAATTCCATCGGTCATCAGCACCACGGCCGTCAGATCGGAATAACGCCCTAGCACTAGGCGCTTGCCAAATCCCTGATCAGTTAGCGCGGCGCTATCCAGGAAGCGCGTCTGGCCGGCGAACTCCCCGCTGTCAGGCATGCCCATAAGCCGGACTTTGCTTCGCGGCCCATAAGCCGCGATGGCCCCGTCGCCCATCCAAAAGGTCGCTAAAAAAGTATCGTTTCCGTCCCGCTGGACTGCGGCAGCCAGCAGCGTCGTCGCATACTCTTTCGGGGGAACGCCTTGTAACTTCGCCTCCTGCTCGATGGACTCAACAGCTAGTTTGCTCGCCTCCTGGAAAAGAAGGTAAAAAGGCGTGTGCATGGCTTTGCTCGCAGCCGTCATGTCGGTAGACCAGCCCGCCAGCGCTTGTGTCATCTCGGCGCCAAATGCACCTGACAGCTTTGACGCAATGTGATTCCCGGCTGCTGCAACTGCCAGCTTTGAACCCCAGCGGGAGCTTTTGGCACTGCCAGCGCCGTCAGCCACCATCAGCACGCTCCAGCCAGATGACGAATCGTGGTGAACAAAAAAATCGTCGTCACGGAATGAGCCCACATGCTCGTGTGACCGCCCTCGCCGACTCGCCGCTGCGATCTTGAAGTCAAGCCCGGCAATGAGTGTTGCGTCGATGTTGGGCTTGAAGTAAGGATCGTCTGCCGGTGGGTCTATCTGCTTCCAGAGGCTGCGTGGGTCAGGATTCACGAACAGACAGCACTCGCTGGTGTACTCCGTGCTACCGCCCAAGGTCCAGCGTACTTCCACCTTACAGTCGCCGGCCACAGCCGGCATCCCCCTCAACTCGCACGACTGTGCGTCAAACGACAGGCCTGTGGCCGTGTTCGCTCTGGCATCAAGAATCATGACCGCTTTTCCACTCGGGTCTTTGCCCTCCAGCTTGCCTGCATAAGGTTGTCCTGCTTTCGCATTGGGCAGGTGAAAGCTGATGCGAGGATCTGCAGGTTTTCCCAAAGGCGTATTCGTTGCAGGAATATGCCCCGGCCGCATGGTTTGATGAATAGGCGCCGAGCCCTCTGGCTGGGTTGGCGCTGAAACTGGCTTAAGGCTTGAAGCTGTCGGTGAAACTGGAAAGGCGGCCTCAACTGCCAGAGGCAGAATCGGCGAGGGAATAGAAAACGGCTGCACAACCGATGAGGGTGGGGGAAGCGATATGTGTTCCAGGGAGTTCTCACTTTTTGCGGAGAATGCTTGAGGCGAAAGGCATTCAGGATCGGGTTGAGGCAGCTCTGCTGGAGCGATTGAGGCTTCTTTTTTATCAACTAAAGCCGGCTGAGCATCTTCAGAACACAGCCACATGGCACGCAGATCACACAAATATTTCTCTGTGATCTCCAGCACTTCCCGGCTCTGCATGAAGGCAATGATGTAGGCAGGCGCTGCAGTTTCTCCTGCATCAGCCAAAGAATCAATCCCTTTACTGGCAGCTTTGCCCAGAGAAAAAAAGGCGTTGATAAACGCATCTAGCTGTTGATGTCGTTCGTTAGATGCTGGCATGGTCAGCCTCTGCCTCGCCTGACCTCGAACCCACCTTCATCGTCTGGCCCCAGCGAAGAGAACGAGACGGTTTTTTGACACCATGGACAAACCACTGACGCTGCATCGTTCAGGCATAAAAGCTTTCCGCACCCACAGACGGCAAAAGCCGTGTGCGCGCCGCAGTGAGGGCAACCCGGCGCTCCAAATAGCTCCGAGGTGTTGACCTTGAGGTCAACCGTGCGCGGATCAGACCATTCAAAATAATCCTCTTCCAGCGGATAGCAGCCGGCAATCTCGTACCTGGAAACCTGGACCTTGAAGTCCTTCATGACGACATCTTGCATAGCTTGCTCGTATTTGATGATGTAGGGCCGGCTGGTTTTTTGGCACCGGCCGATCAGCGTCACCACAGTTTCATCGGCAATCGTTGAAGGAGGCTCCATGATGATTTTCATCACGCTCTTGTCAAGAATGCGCAGCCCCTGAAAATCTGTTCCATCTCCGACGCTTTTGCTTTGCACTACTACGGAAGCTGTCACCCAGTTAATGAACTTCTTAAAGTCGCTCTCCTTTATATCTTCAAAGGAAATGACATTCTCGGTGAGGCGCCGCAGCGCCGTAAAGTCGACTGAACGCCCCAGACCTATGGCGATGAGCGTTGCCTTTTTGGCATAGTGAGAATTCCACCGTTCAATTGCTCGACTCGGGTTATCGGTAGGACGGCCATCGGTGACCAAGTAGATGATGGGTCGCCAGTCGCCCTTGCGCTCGGCCGTCGTTTTGATCACTGATCTGTCGATTTCACCCATCAAAGCGTCCAAGGCCGATCCCAGATTCGTGCCACCGCCGAGAGGAAGTTTCGGAGGGTAGAAAGACACGATTTCAACCAGCGGCGCAATGGTTCTGGCCACACCCGCAAATGCGATCACTGAGAAAAAGACAGTTTCCAGCGCCTGCGGATCGGTGCGCAGCGATTTGACAATCGCAGCGACGGCACCTTCCATTTTTTTTAGGTTTGCACCCACCATGGACTCGGAACAGTCGAGGACGAAAAACACAGGCAAACGTCTCATCTCAGCAGCCTTTTTTGTCAAGGTTTGATATCAAACAATCAGGCCGAACCACAAATAGTTCAGCCAGCCAGATAGGCAGGCGTGTCAAAAAACCAGTTGAACCTCTGGCGGCGGCGGTGGCAGTGAAACCTGCCCTGACAATCCCGCACTGCTGCTGCCAATAGCGACGCTGGCTGAGACCCACTTAAAGAAGCCCGAGAATGCGGCCGCATCCATGGTGTCCATCGTGACCACTCGATCGGTGAGTTCAAGCAAATGAACTTGCTTGGCTTTGGGGCCGGCCGCGCAGGCGACCACAGTACCAAAGTTGCGCCTTTTGACCTCAGGAATCGCCTCGCGAAAAGCGTGCATGTCCGATGGACTGCCATCGGTCATGAGAAAAACCAGCGGGCGCCAGTCGCCTTTGGTATCCACAGTCGATTTCCTGACTTCCCGATCTACACAGGCATTAAGCAAGTTCAGTGCAGCCCCCATGAAAGTCGCTCCAGAGTTAGGAATGTCAATGCTGGCAAGGCTCACTTGGTCTAGCGGCGTGAGTACAAGAAGCACCCTAGCTTCTGTGTCAAAGGTGATGATCGACAGGTGGACGCTTTCCAGCGCGTAAGGGTCTTGCCGCAAGGTGCTCAGCATGGCCTGGAGTCCCACATTGACCGAGTGGATGGGCTCACCTCTCATCGACCCCGAAGTGTCGAGCAAGATATAAACTGGTAGGCGTCTGGTACTCATGGCAACTCACGCAAACTTTTTGAGCCATTCGACAAACGAGTCGGATGGTGAAGGTGTTCCCAAGGCATTGAATTTCCACCCGTCCGTCTCGCGGACCATTTCTGCAAAGAGCATGGAGCGACAATTTTCGTATGGCGCACCGCCCGAAAGATCAAACCGGACCATCTCGCGCTTCTTTCCATCGACGGCCCGGATGAAGGCATTCTTGACCATGCCAAAGCTCTGTTGGTTCTCAAGCCCCTTGTAGATTTGAACGACAAAAACGACTTTCGCGTACTGCTGCGGCAAATCATTGAGTTTGACGATGATTTGCTCATCATCGCCGTCGCCTGCACCGGTGCGGTTGTCACCCGTCAGCCAGATCTGGCCAGAGTTGTGGTGCATATTGTTAAAAAAGACGATGTCACCATTCATGAGGGTGGCGTTGCCGCCGCTGTCACGGCCAAGATTTTGGACTTTGCCGTCAGCTCCGCAGAGAAACGCGACGACATCTAGGTCATATTCCTCTTCCTTAGGGCCAAACATACCACCTAGGAAACCCTTCTTCTTCTCCTGAATATCCCAACCCAGACCGATGGTGACCATGGACAAATCATTCTCATTTTTCTTAAGACTGATGCCGTGCCCTTTTTTGAGAGAGACTGCCATTTTCTATTTCCCTTATAAAACCACGTTAACCTCAGGCGGTGGTGGAGGCAAATCGCTCAGGCCCGTTACCTCTTTCTTTGCGAGGTCTATTTTTTGACTGCCGCTGGAAACACTGGCTGAAACCCACTTGAAAAATGCTTTGATGGTGCTGGCGTCAGCGGTATTGAGCTGGACAACAATTTCCGTGATTTGCTTGAGGACTGTCGTGTCCGCTCCCGGCCCCGCTGCGCACGCGATAACCATGCCGGTGCGTACTGTCTTGAGCCGCTCCAGCCCTTTTTTCCAGTCATCAGTAGGAGATCCATCAGTCATGATGAAGACTATGGGCTTCCAGTCCCCCTTCACCTCGGCCGTTGTCCTGCCCACTTCCATCTCGATTTTGTCAGCCAGCAACGACAGCGCTGAGCCCAGTGCCGTAGTTCCGGTTGCCACAATCGCTGGAATCTGAAAATTCGCAAGTTCGGTCAGGGGTACGACTTGCCTCGCCTCACTATCAAACGTGATAATCGATAAAAACGCAGTTTCCAGCGCATAAGGATCCTGACGCAAAGTCGAGACCAGAACCTGGACACCATTTTTGACAGCTTCAATGGGTTCGCCGCTCATGGAGCCGGAAGTGTCAACTAAGAGATATACAGGTAAACGCCTCATGAAACTAATCCTTTAATTAATAAAAATCTACTCTTATTTGACCGTTAATCCGTAAGTTTGGCGTTCACGACGGCAACTCTGCATTCTGTTAATTTATCAATCTTTATTGAATCAAAAATGGTTTGAAATCATTTTTTTTCAAAGCTAAATTCTTTAAAAAATTACCAAACAATGCCGGATTTTTATTGGGTCCAGGAAGCTATTTCTGGCCACATCCTCAACCGTTCTTCACTAAGCGAAATGCCTTTATGGGAAAAGCATATTTCTGATTTTTTTAGCATCACATTTTGGTATGCAAAAACACTTAATTGTTCCAGAGCCAATAACTTTAATATAGATATTAGCTCCAAACAATAACTCATCAATTTTAATATTTCGAACGCTACCTATCCCAAATAAGTCCTCATCTTCTCCGATTAAATACCAGTTCTTTTTCTTAACACTAATGCGTTTTTGAATTAAATCAACATTAATCCTCCATGGACTTAAAATAGAAATAAAATTTCCGGATGCAATCAAACTAAGAGTTGAAGATTTTGTATCAAAAATTGGCATAAATTTTATTTACCTCTCATTAATATAATTTTGACCTATTTATTTGTCTTTATCGACTAAGTCAATAGTTCGCTCTTTTATCTTTTGCAGCAGTTGAACTTGAGTTCGTTATTACCTTGCGGCTGTAGGTCGATACGGCCCATCAGGAATCGCGTCAGGTCCAAGAATAAAAACCTGCTGATTGGCCTGTTGAGTCAGCGGCATATAGTTGGGTGCAGCGCGCGTGACGGCGGCGTTGACGACCGCGACAATCAAGGTTGCCAACGGATGCCCGGCGTTGTTGCTTTGCGGCTGGTACTGCATACGCTTGTTTTCTTTCCATAATTCGGTACCGTCCTTGCTCACCAGTCGGTAATCGAATTCCACGGTCACGACGGTCGTGAGCAGCGCAAATTGCGCATCCCAGCGGTTGATCGACACATAAAGCACAGCGTCAGCGTCAAACAGCTTCGCCAGGGTTGGCGTCGACTGTTGGTGAATGCGCTCCCCCTCGTAGTAGCCTTCTTGCTCAAGCACGTACTTGGTCGTGTTGACCGGGAAGACGTAGTAGCCTTTTTCCGCAATCGGAACCGGCAGGGCTGCCAGCACGTAGTTGGGCGCATCGACATCGAGCGACTTGTTGATGGTGGGCACCACCAGGATGGAGCGCGGCGCGGCCGCCTGGAACGCGCTCATGTCTTTTTTGGTCGGTTGGGTAACGCAGCCCATCAAGAACACCGACACCAAAGCGCAGAGGAAAACTCTCATTTGGCGGCCTCTACTTTGGCTTGCTGGCGACGCTCAAGATTCTGAATCATGGCGGTCATCAATCCCTTGCTCTCGGGCCAGGCAGCACGCTCTTGCGAGTACAAGGCGATCGCCTTGTCCGATGCGCCAGACTGCAGGTACAGCGTACCGAGTTCCGCATAAAGCCCGGGGGCGACCTTTTGCTTGGACGTTTCCATGGTGGCAATGTGCTTTTCCAGTTGCACGCGCAGAGTTTCCATCTTTGCCGGATCCTTGTACCCGGCATAAAGCGCCTGGTCGTAGCCGCCCCATTGGTACAGCGAAGGCGCTGCGCACCCCGCAAGAAGTGCCGCGATCGGCAAGATCGACAAATAGCGCATCACATTTCCTTCAGTTGACGATGAAGGTGCGATTGACGCCATCACCCGCATAAAACTTTTCTTGAAAAATCACCTGGTTGCCTGAAGCGATGCTCAGCAAATGGGTACCGGACAAAATCCGAAGCGAAGCGGCACCTTCCAGGTAACTTCCAACCGGTCCCATGTCCAGACCGTCGAGAATGACGCGGGCGCTGCGGGTCTGCTCATCGGGGGCCTTGAAGGAAATCTGCGGACGCATGTCGGAGATGCTCTGCTTTTCTGTGGGCATCTGGGTGCAGGCGCTGAGCGTGAGCATGCCGCCCAAGCCAGCAGCCATGCTCAAGGTCATGATGGTTTTCTTCATTATTTGGCTCCCTCGAAACGAATGAGCAACTGCTCGGGCTTGTACCCGGCCAGGGAACCGGACGCGATGGACGCGACAGCGCCTTCGTTGAGTTCGCTGTCGCCAAACAGCGCGTCGACCCGGATCTGCGCGATAGCCTGACCTGGCAGCGTCACCATGGCCCCTGTCTGAGGGGATTTGACTTGCTCACCCTGGGTCTGGACAGAGAACTGCATGCCGGGCTTGACTCCTTGGCTCTTGCCGCCGCCTATAAAGACGCGGTATCCGTCAACCTTCAGCAGATACGTCTGCCAGGGCCGCCCGCTCATCTCCACCGACAGGCGGTTGATGGCTTCGGCAACGGCCTGTCGGATAGCTGCGTCATTGAGCGTGCCGTCGTAGCCTGCCTGCGAGCCGAATCCGAAGGTCGATGCTGTCTCCGTGGATGCTTCGCCGGCACCTGAGGTAGCGAAAAACACATGACCCGTGTTCACGTCAACCACCCGTATGTCCACCTTGGCAAAAGCGACCTGTCGCTTGCTGGAGGACACAAAGCCTGTGGCGCCAATTGCCTTGCGGCCAAATTCAGTCAGTGATCCAATGATCAAGGCGTCAACCCCGACGATGTTGAGCTTGGTGTCGGTCAGCCGGCCCTCTGCTTGGATGCGGCCGATGTCCGGCCGCTCAAAGACCAGGTAAGCGCCCGACTCCGTGAGCGCCTTGCTCATCAGATCCGTCACCTGTTTGCCCAATGGATCGTCATGCCGATCACGCAGGAGCGACTGGCCGTAACTGGTTTCGTTGGTGATGCGGCCCAGCGCGATTTTTCTTTTCAGTGTCGGGGTGGCGGGCGCCTGCGATGCGACGGCCTGCTGGGCAGCTTTTTGCGTGGCCAGGGACTGTGGCGCGTCTTTCTGGGCAACGGGCGGTGCCTGTACTGCGCATGCTGTCAGGCCTGCGGCCAAAATAATCAGAAGAGGCTTTGTCACATGGCAAAGCTTCTGTTTTGGAAACACGCAACTCACTTTTATCATTTTTTTCTGCTGGGTAGATATTGTTCTTATTTTTAGAACAATTTACCAATGCTAACACTTTACTGGAGCCAATAAAGCATTGGCGTGTCAGCTTTTATGCATGCCCAGCTGAATGCTTTTAACGCAGGCTGGTAGGGGGAGTTGGTATGAAAGACAGAGCAGCCTTGACGGTGTAAATCACCAGCAGCGTGCCACTCAGGTCACCGATGAACATGACCAGGAAACCCTGCAGAAGTCCTTCTTTGCCCTGCAATGCGAACCACAGGTGCATCAGCAGCGGACTTGCGACTGAATAAGCGACGATCAGGAGCAGAAGCCGCTGGGGTGTGAGCGTGGCCAGCGATGCGTGCAAGCCATAGCGGTGCTGCGCGCCCCGGTAAACTAGGTAGGGACCCAGCGCGGCCAAAATGCCGCCGGCAAACGACCGCACAGGGTCATCCGGGAAAAAGTAGAAAAAGCATACGAGCCACGACACCAGCAGCAGTCCGATGGCTCCAGCTTCGGCAAACAGCAAGGTGCTCAGCAGCCGAATGCCAGCAGGTAGGTATATCCAGTTGATCCCGCGTGCAAATTCGAAGCGGGTGAACAGCCACTCATTGATGGCCAGCATCGCAACGAAAAGCACCATCGTTGCAGCGACCATCAGGGCCTGTAGCCGGAGCTGCGTCGTGTTCATGCGGGCCCGGCCAAATTGAACTAAATTGTGTAACGGTATCCAACCCTGAGCTTAACCTGAAAGAAGAACGTTTGAAAAATTTCACGAAATGAAAAAGAAAATAAAGTCCTCGGACGTCTACCTGCGGTTTTTGCACTTGGCAGAAGCCATACGCGGGCTGCCCTCACTGCCGCCACTTGACCCCCTCGAAGAGCGAATCCTCGCCTTGGTCGCGCGTTCTGGCGAGCAGGAGGAACGGCTGTGCGTTCGGGACATGATGGCCAAGGAACAACTCGGCGCCCCCGCCACCATCCATACCCGGCTCAAGTCAATGCGTACCAAGGGCTGGATCATGCTGTCCGATACCGAGGACGCCCGGCGCAAGCAAATCGAACTGACGCAAGAGGCAGTGCGCTACTTTGAGAGGCTGTCGAGGTGTATGCTGCAAGCTGCTAAGGATAGCGTCTAGGCTCTGTTGACGTATCAGCGCAGCCACAACAAAACCGCAGAGAAGGCCAGCATTTCCATGAAATGGCTGGCTTTCTTCTCATAGCGGGTGGCAATCCGGCGAAAGTATTTGAGTTTGCCAAACATGCATTCGATGACATGACGCTCCTTGTATTGGTACCAGTCACAGCTTCGTTGCATCTTTCGATTTGCCTTGGGCGGTATCACCGCCGCAATGTCACGCTGCCCGAGCCAGTCGAGCAATGCATTGGCGTCATACCCCTTGTCAGCCAGCAGCGCGCCCGTGCTGCCAATATCCGTCATGAGGGGAATCGCTTGGGTGACGTCCGCTGCCTGGCCTCCCGTCAAAATAAAGCGCACGGGCAAGCCCAGTGCATTTGTCAGCGCGTGAATCTTGCAACCAAAACCGCCACGCGAGCGGCCCAGCGCCTCGGCAGTCGCGTTGCTTGCGGCCGCGCCCGCAGCGCATGCATGAGCCCGTACTACGGTGCTGTCGATGCAGACATTCTCCAGGTCAGCCTTGGCTTATACATGGGCCAGCATCTTGTCCCAAACTCCAAACCGGCATCAAACAAGCAAAGCGCTTGAAGACGCTGTTCCAATGCCCAAGCCTGCCAGCCAACAAACGCCACTGGGCACCTGCACGCAAAATCCACAGCACCGCCTCGACAAATCGGCGGCAAGTGGCCTCGCATCCCACCCGGATGCCAGGCGTTTTCTTCAGCCTGCCAATCAGGTGAACCCATTCGCCATCGCTCAGCTTGCTTTTGTCCATGACGTGACGGCTCGAAAGCTCAAGATTCTACTTTTCGCTACCTCAACAGAGCCTAGGGAATCGAGCAACGCGGTCCCAGCGCAGTGCCCGGGAAGGCCCTGCAGTTTTTTTATTCCGACATCACACCCAGGGAGATTTCACTGATGACGCACCATGCCCAAGTCCGTAGCCGCCAGCGCGCCATTCCCGGCCTTTTGATTGACCTGCTGCTGCAGTTCGGCGTGAGCGAGCGCGCAGGCAACGGCGCCTCGAAGGTTTTCTTTGACAAGACAGCGCGCCGCCGGGTGCAGGCCTATGCAGAACCCCTGGCTTCGCTGCTGGAAGACCACCTGGACCTATACGTAGTTGTGGCTGCGGACAGCAGCGTCATCACTGTGGGCCACCGCCTGGAAAAAATCCGCCGCCACTGAACCGAGCACTCAAAGGACCCTCGTGAACTTGACCATCAACACCGCCCCAGGATTTATGCCAGCCAGCGACTTTCAAACACTTCGCCCCGGTCATCCGCTTGCTCACCAGCGCCGAACTCGATGGCGCGCCTTCGCTCAACGCCAAGCTTCGCATCGCCCAGGACGCACCGCTTGAAGTCTGTTACGCGCCCTTTGATTACATCATCACGCCCTTGCCGAAGTTTTTCTGCATCCTGACCATGTGTGTGGATGCCTAAGGCTCGCAGGAACGTTCGGTACTCGGCCTATGCATCTGCAAAAGACCGTCAGCCAAGTGGCTCGGCAAGAGTGATGCACTGATGGCGTTGCGAAAAATCGACAAGGAGGGCTGGATTCACTGATATGGTTCATTTTCACGAACAGCCAAGCTCGTTGCAACTTACAATAAGCTCATCATTAAGAGATGGGTTGACGCCCACACCAACCTGCCATTCGGGGCAAGGTGGTTTGCTTTCAAGCAGATGTGGCTCCTCGAAGAGCAACCAAGCCGGCAGCGTCAACCCTCCCCACAACCGGAGGGTTTTTTGTTGCCTGAATCTGCCATTTCCCCATCCCTGATCCAGGCCTACCTGGCAGCGGACTACCGCGTCGATGCGGAGTTGCCCTTCACGCTGAAAGTTGGCGTTTTCAGCGAACCCCTGGCCCACCTCCTTCAGCGCCATCAGTCTGACTGCGCCGCTTACCTCACCGCCTGCAACCCCTTGGGTCGGGACGTGGGAGACATCGAGAATGCGGCGCGCCAAGCCGAACTCAGCCGGGAACTAAAAGGCAGGAGCCTGCGCTTCATCGACGGCGTGGGACTGGACAGCCAGAGCGAGGAAACGCAGAAATGGCCAGGGGAGGTGAGCTTCCTGGTGCTCGGTCTCTCGCTCGAAGCATCCCGGGCCCTGGGTCGTAAGCATGAGCAGAACGCCTTGATCTGGTGCGGCAAGGATGCCGTGCCCCAGCTGGTTTTATTGCGATGAGTCAAACAGGCGTGGCCCGCCTTCCTTCAAGGAAAAACAGCCGGGGGGATTTGTGTTCCAGATTGCTGCCCCCGACACCCTTGTCAAACGCAGCTAAACAGGAGAAACCACAATGGTTGCTATTGCACGTTCAAGCGCTTCCACGCGCATCCAGCAGATCTTGCTGACCACCGCGCATCATTTTGAGATTCGCGCCTTGCCCGATCCACAGCTTGCGCTGCCGGATGGGGAGTTCAGGGACCCGCTGCGATTTCGCTGGTCTGAAACGCCGAGACTGCCCGTTCGACGTCAACCGGATGCGATCTGCTCCACCCTGTCGGCAGGGATGATTCCTGGTTAATTCCACCCCCAGCAACCAGCCGTCAGGTCAATGAATCATCCAGGAATAAAAAATGAGCATTTTGATTGAAGAAAAAGACGTCACAGCCGTCAATCTCGCTGTGGAACTTGAGCAAGCCGTGATCGGGCATGTGCTCGACGAGGACAAGAGCATCTACGTCACGGAAGACGGCTGGTTTCCGTTCTGGATCCGTATCCAGGAAAGCGCCGGCTACGTGACCTTCAAGACCTATACGAACTTCAAGAAATCCACCAGTCACCTGCAGCGCCTGGAGCTGTGCAACGAGCTCAACGCCAAGAACTACCTGGTCACCTCTTGCGTGAAGGACGACCATCTGCTCTTTGACTACATCCTGAACTACCGCGACGGGTTGCTGCGTGAGACCTTCATCCGCTCATGTCGGCAGTTCGCCAGGAACCTTGAAAAGGGACTCGAACTGGTCGATCCCGAAAACGACTTTGTATTGCCCCCCGGAAAAATAGAACCCGAAGATGAGGAAACCCCATGAGTAAAGCAGTCCATCTCGAGTATTACGCAAAAAACCTCTGCTTCGATCCCAAGCCCATGTCGAATGACGATCCCGATCGGACCAAACTACTTAAAGCCATTGCGCTGCTTGAACGAGCTGATAAATGCAAGAACAAGCGCAATGCAGAAAAACTCAATGCACAGGCATTGACCGCCATCATGCCGCTGGAACTGGAAATCCATGGCAGGTCCATTCTGGACGATCTGCCTTCGAGAGTGTTGTTCACGGATGAAAACTCGGACGTGTCGATGCAAGCGAGCGGCGGCGGGCTTCGCATGTCCTATTCGATACGTTTTTCCGCCCGGATAGACAGCGATGTCACAGAAGACACTTATGAGGAATACCTGGGTGACAACGCCTGGCAGTGGGTCGGGATTCGATTTGCCTCGAGCGGGTATGAGGGTGACAGCGGCTCCAGCATGTCCTACTCGATTCGCGACGATGAATGAATCCAATCATGTGATTGATCAAGCCATGCAGCACAACCAACGCGGCCATGCCCTCGGCGCGCTGCTGAGCCGGCCTGTTGATGCCGACAGTTCGCCTGAAACCTTGGAATATGGACAAAGTGGTTGATCTCGAATGCGATTTCGTGTTGCCCCCGGAAAAACAAAACCAGAAGATGAGGAAACCCCATGACCAAAGTGATTAATCTCGAGTATTACGCGAAAAAATTCTGCTTCGATCCCAAGCAGATGTCGGCAGACGATCCCGACCGGGCCAAACTCGTCAAGGCCATTGCGCTGCTGAAAAAAGCCGCCAAATGCAAAGATGAACTGGAGGCAGAAAAGCTCAATGCACAGGCATTGGCCGCCATCATGCCGCTGAAGCTGCAAATCGAAGGTGGCGACCTTCTAGAGGATTTGCCTTCGAGTGTCTTGTTCACGGATGAAAACTCGGACGTGTCGATGCAAGCGAGCGGCGGCGGGCTTCGCATGACCTATTCGGTGCGCTTTTCCGCCCGGATTGACAGTGAGGCTACCGAGGACAACTACGAGGACTACTTGGGTGAAAACGGTTGGGGATGGGTTGGAATCGATTTTGCCTCGGACGGCTACGAATGTGACAATGGATCCACCATGTCCGTCTCGATTGACGACGATGAGTGAGTCGGCCCAAGGGATTTCTCCAACCCAGCAGCAGAGCCGGTTTGACCGAGCCCGCGGCGCCCTGCTGGGCCTGGCCGTGGGGGACGCCATCGGCACAACGGTCGAATTCAAACCGCGCGGCTCTTTTGCGCCGCTGACAGACATGGTCGGCGGCGGTCCCTTCCAGCTGCTGCCCGGGCAGTGGACCGACGACACCAGCATGGCCCTGTGCCTGGCGGCCAGCCTGCTCGAAAACGGGTTTGACCTGCATGACCAAATGCAGCGTTATGTCCGCTGGCATGACGAAGGGTACATGTCGAGCAACGGACGGTGCTTCGACATCGGCATGGCGACCTCGTCGGCGCTCGAGCGCTTCCGGCGCACCGGCAACCCGGTGGCGGGCTCGCGCAAGCCGGACAGCGCAGGCAACGGCTCCATCATGCGCCTGGCGCCGGTGCCGATCCATTACCTGCAGACGCCCGAGCAGGCCATCGAGATGAGCGCGGCGCAGTCGACCACGACCCACCAGGCGCCCGAATGCCTGGCAGCTTGCCGGCTGCTGGCCGAAGTGATGGTCCGGGCCCTGCAGGGCAACTCAAAAGACGACCTGCTGGCGCCCTTACGGCAAACCCTTCCGATGTCCAGCGCACTGCAGTCGATCGCCCGGGGCGACTACCAGACCAAATCAGAAGACCAGATCAGGGGATCCGGGTACGTGGTGCAGAGCCTGGAGGCGGCGCTGTGGTGTTTCTCGCGCACGGACAGCTTCGCGGCGTGCGTCCTGCTCGCCGCCAACCTGGGCGATGACGCCGACACGACGGCGGCCGTCGCGGGCCAGCTGGCCGGTGCCTTTTACGGCGAGTCCGGAATTCCGGCGCCATGGCTGCGCAAGCTGGCCATGGCCGGGGACATCGGTCAGTGGGCCGAGCAGCTGCTCCTTCAAAAGCCGAAGGGATGACGGGCGAGCGGCCTGAGCAGTGAGCAGGCGCCGTCCGGTGAACGTTGGAGGTGGTCAGCTTTGAAGACCGACCGGGCCATGAATTGACAACAAATCGGGAGTGTTTTGCATGAAAAATGTGTTGGCCGTGTTTTCTCACGGCAAGGAGTCCGGCCCGCTGGGCTCGAAGATTCGCGCGCTCATGCGCGTGGCCGAACGGCAAGGCGCGCAGACGCTGTCGGTGAACTACCGCGAGCATCCCGACGGCACGGCCATCGACCACGACGCATCAGGCGAGGCCGACCGGCGCGTGGCCCAGCTGCTCGCGACCAGCTTGCCCGCGCACGACCGCCTGGTGCTGGTGGGCTCGAGCATGGGCGGGTATGTCGCCACGGTGGCCAGCGAGCACTTGAAACCCGACGCTTTGTTCCTGCTGGCCCCGGCCTTTTACCTACTTGGGTATGCGTGCCAGGACCCGGTGCCGTACGCCACCTCCACTCTGGTCGTGCATAGCTGGGGCGACGACGTGGTGCCCCCGGACAACAGCATCGGGTTTGCGCGCCAGCACCGCTGCGCGCTGCACCTGCTTGATGGGGACCACCGGCTCGATGCGGCGCTGCCCGCCATCGAGCCGCTGTTCGGGCTGTTTCTAGAAGACATCCTGGCGGCCGACAGCGCACCACCGGCCAGCGCACGATAACGCCACGGACCTGACCCGCGCCAGGTGTCGGTTTACCTTAAGTCTGTCACTTTTGCACCTTAAGTTGGCACAAATGCTACCTTTGCTCTGTCACCTAAAGCGAACAGCAGCTCAAAATGACTCGGCCTCAAGGCCCACAGGCAAGTATTTGTAGATTCCGGATGCAGCGGCTTGTTCGATCAAATCCAAGGTAATGCACTCGGTTTTTTGACGAATTGCCAGTTCTGCCGCCTGCACCAGCAACGTCGTGACCTTGCCCGTCAAGCCAGCACTCAGGCTCATCAATTTCTGGATGATGTCCTTGTCCGCCAATGGCGACGGTTTCTCCAGCGGTAGCAGCCGTCCAAAGCTCACCACGAAAGCCCGGAATTCATTGCTTTCACGCCACTTGGGCAAAGCAAACGGCTCAAAGCGTGAGGCGATTTGCGGGTCCGTCTGCATGGCATACAGCGCCTCGTTGGTGCCCAGCGCAACAATGGGAATACGCAACTCGTTGCTGATGAATTTCAACTGGTTGAGCAGTTGGCGTTGCTCACGAACCGTCCCGGCCAGCAGGTGGTGTACTTCGTCAATAATCATCATTTTCGGTGGCTGTCGATGCAAGAGCCGCAGACCCAGAAGTTCCATATCCACGCCCCGGCGGTTGATGGGGGCCTGTATCCCGAGTCCCTCGACGATCTGTGCATAGAGTTTGTCGTCGGACGGTTTGGCTGGCATCTGCAGATGCACGCCTCGCCTGACTTCAACCTCATTCAAGTCATTGCAGACGTTGGGGTTGTCGCGAAGGAACTTTTCGACAATCATGTTCTTGCCGATGTTGCTGTCACCGTGCAGCAGCATGCAGGGCATGCGCCCGCTGGGTGGATGGTTCAGCAAGTGTCCCATCCTGGCCAGCGCTTCGTTGCCGCGTGCATAGGCAACCCACTTGGGGGAATACAGCCGGGTTACGCGCTCCTCGGTAGAGTCCTCAAGAAACGACCAGACGCCCGTGTGCAAATGATCCAGGTTCGGTGTCATTCAGTCATCCCAGACCTCTGCGTCAGATGGCAATACCGGCTCGGAATAGTCCACAGCACTTTCTCCCAAACGTGATCGGTCCATCGTAGCGAATTCGGCATTGCTTTGGCGCTGTGACTGCCGACGGGCGGCTTTTGTCTTTGCCGTGGCATTGGCGATCAAAGCGCGCTGTGCGACCACGGCCTTGAAGATGGCCGCCTGAGCTGGCGCGTTGTCACCATCACCGCGCAAATAGGCCACAGCGGCCCGCTGTTCCCACAAGGTAATCGGCGGCAATGACAGATCGGCATAGGGAACCGGGTAATAGCGTTTGTCGGGGCCAACGACATAGATCCTGGACAAATTACGCGGGTCATAGCGAACGGTAAGTGGCGCGCCAAGCTGCACGATCGCTGGCAACACGTTGTCCCAGTACCGGATGTTGAAAACATGCAGTCCATCACGGCGCAGTTTGCGTTGCAAAAATGGCAGGAAGCTGATGGTGAATTGATCTGGATGATGGGGCAAGGAGCGTGGAATAGCATCGTCGGCATTGGCCGCAGTCTGCCATGCGGCCAAGGGGCTCTGGCCAATTCCATTGTGGATGCGCCGGTGGTATTACTCGCATATTTCAAGTGTCAACCACTGCTCCAACTCGTTCAGGGTCATTCGTGCCTGCGCCTCAGAGGGATAGTCTCCCTTGTCTTGCGGATTGGAGCCGGTTGTTCCTGGTAAAAGATGAACCCGGCCCATCAGGGTTCCGATCAGGCGTTCGATATGCCCCCCGTAATGCGGCGTCGCGACCGGGCGAAGAATCAACCGGATGCCGTGTTCGTCACACCCTCGGCGCAGTGCTGCTGCGGTGAAGTCGGCGCCATTGTCGGCATGCACCGCCTGGGGCAAACCCCAGACGGGCCAATTGCAGTTGAGGCCGCGCTGCTTGAGCCAAAGCTCTTTGGGCAAAGTTGCGTGACTCAGACACAGCGCCACGGAGGTCGATGATGGCGCCTCCAGGGACAGGTAAAACCCGACAATGACACGGGTTGCAACGTCCACGGCCAGCGTCAGCCATGGCCGCCCTATGGGAAGTCGTCTTGCTTCGTCAACGACAATCAGATCGACAAGCGTGTGGTCAATTTGTACGACGCCAAGTGGCTGGTTGACTCGGTACCGTCCTGGCACAAAGTCGGTCAGCGATGCAGCCTCGCCCGGCTGCAGTCTTGCCTTGGCCACTTCTCTGGTGTCGAGAGCTTTGAGCCGGGCAAGGATGGGTTTACGAGAAGGCGGCTTCAAGCCCTGGGCGGCACAGCGCAGATGGACCATGCGCACGACCTCCTCCTTTTTTGCGCGCACCTTTGTGAGATAGACATCATTGATGACATCGGTGATCAAGCGCTCAAGGTGCGCGTCAATGCGCCTGCCGCCAACAGGTGGGCCCATCGGGCGGTGCAGCAAGGCAGATGTCTGTGGCGTCTCGCGATAAACGGCGAGCCATCGAAAGACGGTGCGCCGTGACACACCAAACTCAACTGCGACACGCGAGACATGTTGGGCCACATCGTTGGTCTTGAGAATCGCGATGACTGCTGACTCGCGGCGCCGAGCGTCCTCCCACTGGGAGTCTGTTGCTTCATTAAGGGCTGTGGCGCTAGCTGCGCTCAGACCAGATGCAATGGGCGGCGCGCTAAGCTCTACCGCGCTTGTTGTCAGCAATTGACCATTTGCCAGATCACGAATGGCGACTTTGCCATCGCTTTGTATGCGCACGATGGCAACCAGTCGGTTGGCACAAACCGCCACTGCATCCGGTACCACCGACAATTGCCTCATTGTTGATCCTCTGACAGATTGGTCGGCACATGGTGACACACTTAAGGTGCCTTATGCAAGGCATGTGACATGTACAAGGTGCCAATTCTCAAAGCTGACCAATTCACGATCACCCATCGCAGTGAGCAGTCGATCATCAGATTGACCGCAATGGCTGGAGGATTTCTCCACGTTGGAGCTATTCTTTTGATGCCAAGTTAAGGTGTAAAAGTGACAGACTTAAGGTAAACCGACACCACAGCCGCCAGCGAGATGAACGCATCCTGCTGGCCGACGTGAGTTCAGCGCTGCCCTACGAAGTTTTGTGCGAGCTGTGCCTGCCTTATCCGCAACAGCTAGTTGTCTCCGAGCATCTGTGGAGTTTTCAGGATCGCGACCCCTTCGAGTTTGTTACCGGCCCACTGATACCCTGCGTCGCTGCGCACTACCGCAACGAAAACCTTCTAGCCCAATCGCTGTCACACCACCTCGGCATGCTGGCGTCGACCCCATGTGCACCAAGGTACTTCGCCGGCGTAGCCAATCACGACTCACTACCCTGCCCGGCGGATGTGGCCGAATGCCTGCTTACCGCGTTCGTGCTGCTGCCTGGCTCGGTGCCCTTTCTGTACAGCGGCACGGAGTGGGATTGCGCGGTGGCGACAAACCTCGAATTCGGCTCGTTCGAGCTGGCGCAAGAGGTTCCAGCGCAAGGCCTGCTGCTGTTCAATCATCGACCCGTTACAGTCGACGAGTCCCGGCTGACGGCCTTCACCGCATTCTGGAGCGTCCTGCTGCAGCTTCGGCGCTCACTTGGGACGGCCGTGATGCCGGCGTCCTCGCTCCAACAGGTACGGCGCTCGGGAGCACTCGTGCGGTTCAGCGTCGGGGCGGTAGAGATCGTCGTCAACACCGGCGCAGAGCCGGCGCGCACCGATGCGTCGAACGACAGCTTCGGCTTTATGCTTGGGACGCGGGACTTCAGCTTTGACGGCTTCCAGCTCACCTTGGCCCCGCGCAGCACCGTGGTCATCACGCCTGCGGAGTGCCAACTGCCTACCGGAATGTCTGATGCCTTTCGCTGCTTGAAGGGTTTTTCGTGACGCGACACCTAGAGCGACGCCAAGATCAAGCGGGATTGAACCTATCTGAGGCTATTTACCGGGCTTGCAGCCAAGCAGCCTGCCTTTCAAGCCGGTGCGTCGGCTTGCATCAGCAGGGTGTAAAGCTGATCCTTGAGCTGCAGCTTTTCTTTCTTGAGTGTTTCAATTTCTTCCGGGGTTGCCGCTTCAATGCGGGACTCCATGTTCTGGATCTGCTGGTCCAGCGCATTGTGCTGGTCGAACAGGCGGGTGAAGTGGTGATCGGTGGTCTTGAGTTGCGTGATGAGATCGCGGTATTCTGGAAACATGGAAAAAAAACTCCTTGAGGTTAACGATAAACGAGGCGGCAGCGCGGATTGGCTTGTCCGCCACGATGACTGCATGGTAGTGCTGGGCCTGAGCGCCTTGACGTTTCATGGCGCCGATCGGAAGTAGTCCTGGACCTTGTTTGACTCCTGTGCCCTAAGATAAGATGCATTATCTCAGGGTACAATTTCAAGGTCAAAACCGGCCCGAGCCCGCACGCCATGAAAAACCTCAAGCCTGACAAGCACTTGCGCACCCCGCAGTGGGCAGACCCAATGGCGGCCAGCGGGCCTATCCGGCACCCGGTCTGGGCAGGCCACGGCGGGTCCGACCGATTTGCAGCCCCGCCAGCCGCTTTTTCGGCCTTTCCCTGCCCTGCCCCTTCGTGCCTGTTCATTCGCCTCGCCAAGAGCGTTCTGGCAACCTGAAAAATCACCGTAGCGCCTCCAGGCAGACGCCAAAGCCCATAGAAATTGATGTCAAACACGCCCTCCTCCACGCTACTCAATACCCGTTTTGTGCGCCGGCTGGGCCCGCACCACTTCGCGCACCTGCGCGCCTGCGCCGAAGGCCTGGCCATCGCCGACTGCGCCCGGCGCTACCTGGGTGTCGAGCACGGCCACGAGGCGATCACGGCGCACCGGCAAGCCGTCGATGCGGTGCGTGCGGTCGCCCGCCGCCGGGGCGAGAGCGCCTGGCGCCTGGTGGGCCTCACGATCCGGACCCAGGCAGGCAGTGCGCGTCCTGACCTGGACGAGTTCGCGGCCGCGCAGGGCCTGGAGGCATTTTCCGAAAGCGAGGTGGTCAAGCTCTACGCCGAAGCCTTTGCGGCGGACCGAAAAACCGCGCGCAGCCAGCGCCTGAGGGAGCGCCAGCTCGCGCTGCTGCGCCGCCTCGAGGGCCTGGCGGCCGAGACGCCGCAGCCGGGCGACCTCGTGGCGGGCTGGTTCGACGGCGTGCTGGCGGCAAAATTAGTGACCGCCGGAATCCTCACGCTGGGCGACCTCAACGCCCGGGTTTCGGCCGGCGGGCGCTGGTTTGCTTCGCTGCCCGCCGTCGGCGTGGCCAAGGCCAGGGGCATCGAGCGCCACCTGGCCACGCTCTTGCCGCGCGATGTCCAGCCACCCAGGCTGCTGTTTGCCTTGAGCCGGGCGCCAGCGCTTTTTGATGCGCCCTCGCCTTCTGGCGCTTCAGGCGCGCGCGCTGCTTCGCCCTCGGGCGAGCGTGTCCTGGACGATCGTTCGCAGGCCGCCTTGGCGCGATCCCTGCTGGACGCGGGCTCGGACCTCGAGGCGGTCCAGCGCTGGATCCAGGCCCGGGCCGGCTCGCTGGCCACGGCGACGCTCTACCGGCGCGAAGCGCACCGCCTCTTGCTGTGGCTGCAATACGAACGTGGTGAAAATGGCCGGGGCGCGACGCTCGCGCAGATGGGCGTGGCCGAGTGCAGCGCGTTCATGGCGTTTTTGCAGCACATCCCGCCGCGCTGGATCTCCCGGGTTCGCGCCGCACCGGGCCAGCCCGGCTGGGCGCCGTTTCGCGGCCAGCTCTCGCACCGAAGCTGCCGCCAGAGCATCACCATCATTGCCTCGCTGTTCGCCTGGCTGCAATCCGCGCGGTATCTGGCAGCCAACCCCTGGGTGCTCGTGAACCAGGCCACGGGCGACGACCCGGGCCACAAGATGCTCGACACCAAGGCGCTGAGCGAGGCGGCCATGGCCGAGGTCCTTCGCTTCATAGACGCCCAGGCGCCCTCGCCTTCCCGCGCGCGCATGCGCTTTATCGTGCGGTTTGTCGAGGCGGTCGGCCTGCGCTCGGCAGAACTCCTGTCGGCCCGGCTGGGCGACCTGCGCATGGAGCCCGAGGGATGGGTCATGCAGGTGCATGGCAAGGGCGCGAAGAACCGGATTGCCGCCGTCCCTGGACAGGCGCTGCACGCGCTGGAGGACTACCTGCTAGCGCGCGGCCTCGGATCGATCCAGGCCGCGGCACCTAGCGCGCCCCTGCTGGCCGCTACGCAGGATGCGATGGCGCCCATCGGCTACCAGGCGCTCTACGAGCATGTCAGGGGATGGCTCGCCAAGGCGGTGCGGGCGTCCAGCCTGCCCGCCAACGAGCGCGATCGCCTGGCCGGGGCGACGACGCACTGGCTGCGCCACACGTTTGGCACCCGGGCGATTGCCCGGCAGGTGCCTCTGGACGTGATCCAGGCGCAGATGGGGCATGCGAGCATCCAGACCACCACGGCGATCTACGGCCGGGCGCCGATCCGGCGGCGCGTGGATGAGTTGGGGAAGGCGTTTGGGTGAATGGTTTTGAGTTTCTGGAGTTGACCAGCCGCTTAATTGGCCCGTGAGTCTGGAGTCGAGGCTTGCGATGTTACCGATGCTGGATGTTTCGTCGCACCTGCAAAGCATTGACAGGCATGGCGGCTCTGGTTGCGGAATTCGTAAGCCATGTGGGCGATTGAAGACGGGGTGCAGCCTGATGGTGTCCAGTCAGAGATGGGGTATGAGTCCGTAGAGACTACTGCTGTGTACTACCAGGCGCAGCAGAAGCGACGTTAATGTGAGATTGATTAGACCTCTGACATGAGGAAATGGACTTTTCCAAGGGTGTAGTACCGTACTACATCCCTATAAATTTTCACGCGCGGACATAAAAAAAGGCGTCGTCAGACAATGCCTATTTTTTTAACTTAAGTGTAGTACGGTACTACACCCAGAATGATTTCACTCAGCCATCACGCTGGCTATGAACTTTTCGATCTTGGACAACTTCTCCCGCCCCAGAGTGTCGAATTCATAAGTGATCATCTTATCCCGCTCTGTAATCGTCAGGACGCGTTTACCGACAGTGACTTTACGAGCTACAGGCTTGCTTGAGGAGGAAACCTTGCCGACGAGCAAGTTGAATGCACTCTGTGACGATAGGTGATTGCCCGAGGATCTCTGTTTCTTGATATCAGCAGCTCGAGCAAGAATCAACTCGGGCTCTTTCTCAAGCGCAGCCTTGAGGTCGGATGCCCAACGATACTGGATGTCAAGTCGGGACTCAAAGGAATCAAGAATTGGCTCTGGCAGGCGAGCCAATGAAACGGCCTTTGAGATATTCGTAGGATCAGCGCCAATCTCCTCAGACAACTTCCGCAAGGAACTAAATAGGCCTGAGTCCAAAGCCCGTGCGTACATCAATCCTTGCTCAAAAGGACGAAGGTCTGCGCGTTCACGATTCTCACGATCCATCTCGACGAACATCGTCTTCTCATCGATGTCATCAACAATCACATTCACCTCGATGCCAAGTTCAAGGCAAGCCCGGTGACGACGATGCCCGAAGACAATCTCGTACTTGGCGCCGCCAGAGGTATCCGCAGATTTCAGCGGTCTAACTTTGATCGGCTGAATGTTGCCTGCAGCAGATTCAATCTCTGCCTTGAAAGCCGCAAACTCAGGAACTTCAAAGGAGTCCTGGTGGCGATTGACCCAAGCACTGGCCTTGATCTCGCTGGGATGGATCTTCATCACTGGTTTTGCAGCCTTCAGGGCATCGATCTCAGCCTTCAGCAAATCGATCTTCATCGTGCTGACGCTGCCATGGAGCGGCCCAGCAGCACGAGCGAAAGAGGAGGGAGGTGAAGTGGAGTCTTTCGCTTCAGCAGACTGGCGCTCGGCCAGAGCCTTCTTACCTGCCGCAAATTTCTCAGACAGTTTGCTCATGATTACTCCTTGCCCTGCGATTGCCAAACACGCACCAGTTGGTCTTCAGTGATCTCAATAAGACGCTCATAGGCTTCATAGGCGCGACGATAGGTACGAGCGGATTGTTGGGCCACTGTCGCGTCATAGACGGTCCCAAACTCTGCAGCGGCTGTTTTTGCAGCCGCCGTGGAAGGAATCTCTATTGGTAAAAGATGCTTTCCATAGGCCTCAGTAATCCACTCTCGCACAAGAGCTGCAGCTGTATCGTTGGCATCGACACGAGAAAGAAGCACATTGACAAAGCTGTATTCCTTCTGCATTCCGTACTCTGCAAACTCCTCATTCAAATCAACGAAAAGATCCCAGAACTGGGTTGAAGATACAAAGTCCATTGCCGAGGGAGGCAGGGGGACCATAAGGATGTCTGCAGCGTAGAAGGCGTTGATCGTCAGGTAGTCGAGGGCAGGGGGGGTATCAATGATCACAACATCGTAGAGATCGAGTATGTCCTCATCAAGCCCATTGCTCAAGACACTCCAGAACTTCACCCCGTCCTTTTGAGCGCGAGCAGGCAAGTGGAACTGGGCGCCGGAGATCCGGGGAGCAGCACCGATTAGGTGGATGTTGGACCAGTAGGTCGGGCGAATCGCATCCGCCAGTGTTTGAGCGTCACCAGAAGCTACATTGAGAATCGTGTCTTCATCTTCTAGCGTCTCGGGAGCCACACCCATCAGGCTCGTCAGGCTGCCTTGTGGATCCGTGTCAATGACCAAAACCTTATGGCCGCGAAGACTCAAACCTTGCGCCAGGGTAGCGGCAGTTGTTGATTTGCCAACGCCACCTTTGAAGTTGCCAGCGGCGATAACAACAGCTTTCGGCATCTGGCCAGCCGCAATACATCCGCGCTTCGATTTTGAATGACGATACTCCAAAACCCATTCTTGGGCTTCCTTAAGTGTGAACATGCGACGTCGGGCTTCTTCTCGACCATCAGGCAGTCCCCCCTTTCTGCGCCGGTGCTCTAACTTGTTCCGGTCAATCCCGCACAATTCCGCTACTTGAGCAGAGTTGAACTCTGGCGGAACTTTTTGGGCGGACGGAGCTGCTGCTGCCGCACGATTCTGAGAAACCACCTCATGTGCACGAGTGCGCATAGCTGCCAACTCAGCAATAGAAACGGACGGGCGAGGTGAGATGTTTGATGTGTTGGCCATGCACGGATTCTAAGTCTTTCAAAACAAAAAGCATAATCTGCCACGTTTGATTTTGAAAACATAAAAACCTCGTGATGGTCCCTATCGATTGTTTTGCATCCCAAGATGGTTTGCAGCCTTGGCTGTTGAGAGGTCTTTTTCAAAAGCCTACTGTCTTTTAATTTTTACAAATAAGTCATTCAATACTATTAAGTTCCTTAAAACAAACGTAAGCTATTGATTTTTAATGTTTTTTCTGAATTTCATGTCCGACTTTGAATACGATCTGTCCGAGTTTTAATTCGCTCATGTCCGGCTTTGAATACGATATGTCCAACTTTTAATAAGGCAAGTCCGGCTCGAACGCTCGCAATAGGGATAGGAATTTGTTAGGAATAAAAAAAAGAAGGCTATGGAGCTATTTCTACTCCTTTGATTGGTTTATCTGTCCGGCTTTTTATACGAAAACTGAATTTTTTCTGTTTTCGTATAAAAAGCCGGACACTTGCATTTTGTGATATTTCTGTCCAAAACATTGATAAGATTGGACACATGAAATCAGTAAGCACGCTCAACAAGCCGAATGTCTCCCTGGTGATGATTCCAAAGGCGGGCAAGCTTACGGCTATCGAGCGAAAGTTGCTCAACTCGATATTGCTTTCTTCAGCCCGGCAGTTGCGCGAATACCGGGCATTGCATAGCCAAGATCCTTCCAACACACACCTTTATTCCGCTCTTGCGGATGAGTTGCTGGATCCAGTAGAAGTTGGCAAATCTAATTTGAAGTCAGCGTTGCGCAAGCATGTTTTAGCCCTAAGGCGTGCTGTGATCAATTGGGAAGCACCAGACGCAAAGAGCGGGGTCGTCTGGGAAAATCTCAGTATGCTTAGTGAAGCAAGATTTGAGATCCGCAACGGAGGCCTCTATGTGTTATGGGCGCTGCCGCCAAAAATAAATGAAGCTCTGTCTGACTATCAAGAATTTCATTTCACTAAGCTTGACCTTGAAAAAATCTCTCGGCTCAAGAGCTATACAGCTGTTGCACTTTATGAGATATGCGTCAGGTACAAGAACAATTTCCGCAAAGAAGGTAAAGGTGAGCGCATCACTAACGCGAGCCCACCTGAGTGGTGGGTTGATGCGCTCACAAACATAGTCCCGAAGACAAATAAAGAGACGGGTCAGCCGGTACGCCGAGAGTGGCGCAAAGTGAAGAACGAGGCCGTTAAAAAAGCAATCGAAGAGATCAATGCCGTAACCGATCTGGACATCGTGTTGACCGAGAAGAAAACGGGTAAGGCCGTTAGCCTGGTGCAGTTCGAAATTCGTCTGAAGAAGCCAGAGCCGCGGGAGATTCAAAGTAGCCATTTTGAATTGATTAAGTCGGGTATCTGCCTTGGTCTGACGGAGACGCAAATTGCATCTGGAATTGAGCGAACATCAGTGGAGCAAGTCGGCTTAGGCCTTGCAAAACTGGAGGCACGAATCAAGCATCAGGAACTTGAGCCTGTGGTGAACGTGGGGCGGTACTTCAATTCGATCATCAACGACGGTGCGCCGGTGAAGGTGGTTAATGATGCTGAAATTGAGCGCAAGCCTGCACTGTTGACTACTGACACACCGGTTGCTCAAGAGAAGAGCGTTCTGACGCTGGCCAGGGAGGATTTCATGACTCTTCCTGAGGTGGAAAAGCGAGGCTTCGCAGCCCGAGCCCTTAAGGTGCTGGTGGCCCGAGGTGTCGCAACGGCACGAATTCAACGCAATGCCGAGGAGGGCGTCTGGAGTGGGGTGCTTCTCAGCCAGATGATTGAGATCTTTAGCGGGGAAAAGTCAATCAAGCCGGCACCATCAGATGGTCCGTGAATTTCCACTGATGAATTCGGTCGTCAAATAGCTTGACATACGAGTCCCCATAGAAGAACTTCCCAATTTCCGGTAACGTCATCCAGTTTGGCATTCCCCACACTCAGGCTAGGCGCCCAGATTGGGTTTGTCGTGTCGAGATTCTCACTAGTCTTTTTGGGCTGCATTCCGTTTCAGTGACGTGACCGGGCCGTTTTCGTCAAAAGCTTTGGGCCGGATGCTGGTCGGTGGCGGGTACTGAAATTATCGCCACTTTGCCGACCGCCAGAGCATTGAGCCCGGAGTGACCGGCATGGTGCAAGCGGGTTGGACCACTTATGACAGCAGTCCGACTGAAGCTGATGGCCAACTGAAAGTTCTTGAGCAACAGCGATGGAGCAGGAGCAACGGGTCAGAGCTTTCATTTTTTTGGCTGCCAAATTTCTGCGGTTATTCGAGCGTTATCCGTCATGTTCGACTACGCAGTACCGATTTCAGCACCGTGAAGAAAATCAGGCAGGATTCGTTTCGGACGAACGTTTTTCGATCAGGCGGAACTCCGGATGTTGACCCGTCAGCAGCAAGAACATCGCAAAAATGGGCTCCGGCATGTTCCTGTCGTCGGTTGCGCTTTCCAGCGCTTGCCATGTGCGAGACTGAACGCCACCGCGGCTTCCCGCCTGAAGGGGATACCCCATCAGCTCGGCAGCCTGCACCTGACTCAGTCCTGCCGCCATGCGTGCAGCCTTGAGGTTTTCGCCGCTGGGTGCTGGCATGTCGAGTCTGATGATCGTGCTCATGGGCGTTGTGCTGCTGTTCGTTGAATGGCTGAAAAATAGTCGCCTCACCGCGCTACTGCCTGAAGTCACAATGCACGTGAGGTGCGATGGATTATCGGCGAGCGAAGTCATCGGCCCGCTGCCGAAAATCGCACCGAAAAAACACCCGAATGGGCGCACATCGCTCGGCGTCAATCCGGCGATCACGACTGCGCGGTCAGTGAAATGCGTGCAACAGTCTTTCACCGCCGCTCACGGCTCACTATCCTGGATAGACCAGATTGCAGCGGGAGCCCCCAGTGGCGCTTGGTGGCCGGCGGGCAGGTTTCGGCCAGAATGCGGACATTCACCGAGAGAACATGGAGGCGTTCAAGGCTGGCCACGAACGGCAGCGGCTTCGACCACCGCGACACAGTATGCACAATAGGCACATGTCCGAAACTCCTATCCTTGACAGCCGTCCTGACGAATGGGTCAATCCCGCCCCGAGTGCCGCGCCCTACGCGCTGCAGTACCCCTGTGGCGAGCCGCCCGCTTCTGGCCAGGTGCGCGAGGTCGCGCCCGGCGTGCTGTGGCTGCGCATGCCCTTGCCGTTTGAGCTCGACCACATCAACCTGTGGGCGCTGGCCGACGAAGACGAGCACGGCCCCGGCTGGGCCATCGTCGATACCGGCACCAAGACGCCCGAGGCACTCGCCGCCTGGCGCCAGTTGATCGCTGCCGACGGCCCGCTGGCCGCCACGTCCCAAGGCGCGCGCATCACGCGCATCTTGTGCACCCACATGCACCCCGACCATGTCGGCATGGCCGGCTGGCTCACGCGCAAGTTCGGCTGCCGGTTGTGGATGACACGGCTCGAATACCTGACCTGCCGCACCCTGGCGGGCGACACCGGCCGGGAGGCGCCCGACGAGGCCATCAGCTTTTACCGCCAGGCCGGCTGGAATGAGGAAGCGCTCGATGTCTACCGAACCCGCTTTGGCGGCTTTGGCAAGTACATGCATGCGCTGCCCGACAGCTTCCGGCGCATCAGTGACGGCGAGACCCTGCGCATCGGCGCGCACGACTGGCGCGTCATCGTCGGCCGAGGCCATTCGCCCGAGCATGCCTGCTTGCTCAGCGACGAGCTGGGCGTGCTGGTGTCTGGCGACCAGGTGCTGCCGCGCATCTCGTCCAATGTGAGCGTGTTCCCCACCGAGCCGGATGCCGACCCGCTGGGCGACTGGATCGCGAGCATCGCTCACCTGCGCACCACGCTGGGCGATGACCTCTTGGTGCTGCCGGCGCACGGGGAGCCCTTTCGTGGCCTGCACGCCCGGCTGGACCGCCTGGCACAAGGCCATGACCGCGGCCTGGAGCGGCTGCGCCGAAGCCTGGCCGATAGCCCCAGGCGTGCGATAGACGTCTTCGGCGCGCTGTTCGCCCGGCCGATCGACAACAATGGCCACCTGCTGGGCCTGGCCACAGGCGAAAGCCTGGCCCACATCAACCACCTGCTGGCGCGCGGCGAGGCGGTGTGCGAAATGGGCGTGGACGGGGTGCGCCGTTACCGGATGAAGTGAGCATGGACGGCGGCCAGCCCCGCCAGTGTTTTCATGATTGATGAGGCGTTGTCGCGGGAGATGCCCGGAGAGATTCAGCGAGGCTGTTTTGATCGGTCGCTGCACCGCGGCTACCCTTGCCAGGGGCAGCCGATTGACTTGTCCCGGCGCACAGGCTGTTGCCTTCGAATGCAGCCCTGGCGACGCAAAGCGCGATCTGAAGCTGCGGACCGTAGTCCCTCACGCCATAGTTCTCGATGCGAAGTGGGCGTGCCGCTCAAGCTCTCGGGCTGCGCCCCGTGCCCGGATGGCCCGGGTCACGGCCTGAAGGCATTGATCCTTCACGCCTTTGCGCGCCAGGCTGTGGAGCTGCACGTCTTGCACCGTGCAAAAGCACGGGTCCACGTCAGACGGATCAAAAGACCCTTGGGAACTGAGCCTCAACGCGCCGGGTTCCAGCGGGCTCGAAGTGAACCGGTTTCCGGGCATGTTGAGCTCCAGCATTGACAGCAGGAGACGCCGGGAGCGCGAGATGCGCGAACTGCTGGCCGGGCAGGTCTGGCAGCCAGGCGCGCACCGCGAGGAAATTCGCAGCGTCCTGAGCGCCATCACCGATATGATGGCGCTCAGCCCATGATGACTGATGACACTTCCCCCTTCCTCCCTTTTGTGGACCGCGCGCCCAGGCCCGTGGTCACGCTCAAACCACGCGCCCGGTTGGCCGAGGCAACGCTGGCCAGCCTGCGTGCGGCGGGCAGCGCGGCACCAGGCGAGGCACTGCGCCTTCCCCTGGCCGACATCGACGAGGACCCCGACCAGCCCCGGACGGTGTTTGACGACGAGGAACTCCAGAGCATGGCCCGGAGCATCCTGGCCCATGGCGTGGTGCAGCCCATCGTCGTGCGGCCTCCCGTGAACGGGCGCTACGTGCTGGCCTTTGGCGCGCGCCGCCTGCGCGCGTCCCGGCTGGCCGGCGTGACCGACATTCCGGCCGTGATCCGGGCCCAGGGACCGGGAGACTTTGCAGCGCAGCTGATCGAGAACCAGCAGCGCGCCGACCTGTCCAACTCCGACCTGGCCGCGGCCATTGCCCGCCTGGTCCGCGAAGGCCTGACCACCAGGCAGATCGCGGCCATCTGCGCGCTCAAGGACTACCAGGTGACGGCCTTCCGGCAGGCCGGGGACTTGCCGCCCGCCCTTAGCGCGCGCCTGGACACCGCGGACATGCGCGCGCTGTACGACTTGTTTCGCCAGTGGAGCAAGACGCCGGCGGAGGTCATCGCCGCCTTGCCCGAGGCCGGCACATTCCTCAGCGTGACCGAGGCGAGGCGCATCATTGGCGCGATCACCGGCAAGCCCACCGGCAGCATCGTGCTCGAGCGCGCCCGGGCGCAGGCTGCGTTTCAGGACAGCGGCCAGAATCTGCCAGGAGGCGAGCCAGAGGACGAACCCGAAAAAGCGCCCCCGGTGCGCGAGCCGCCTGCCAAGGAGCGCCCGCCGATCGAGGAGCCGCCCGCGCCAGAAGGCTTGCCGGCTCAGGCCCAACCCAAAGCCGCCCCCGGTACCGTGCAGGCGAGCCAGGGCGGCGCGCCCGTGTTCCTCGTGGCCGCGGGCAATGGGCCGAGCGGCCGGCTGGTGGTGGACCGGCGGGCCGGGCGGGCAGGCTGGGCGCTGGTAGCCTACGCCACCGGCATCGAGGAAGTGGATGCGGCGCAACTGCGGATCGTTCGCATCGAGTAAACCCATCATCCCGTGTCCCTTGAAAAGGGGCCGCCCCTTCAGTTCCGCCGGCGGTTCGACCTCCATGGTGGCCCCGTGTTCAAGGGCCGCACCTGGAGCGCACACCGTTTTGCCTCAAGCCTGTCAATCGAAGCCTGACCGCTGAAGGCGGAAATGGCCTATCGGCTGCTCTTCCACCATAAATTTTAATTATGTCTATAGGCTTGGATGACCACGATGCTGTACTCGGCCCGACTGTGGCTTGAGCATTAATTTTCAGCGCCTGACGTCTTTCTTGCCGCCGAATGCGCAATGGTATTGTCGAATGCTGGCTGATGAAGGTGCTGCGGCGCCAGCCAGTGCAGCCAAAGTCCACGCATCCATGCAACGGCGTAGAGCACCGAGACGGCGAAGATGCCCCACTGCTCAGCCTGCAAGGGTCAGCTCCTGCTCGAAGGCTGTATCGAGCTGCCTTTTGCCGAGCAGTTTGATTCGCAGGCAGGAAAAATTCGTCCCGTTTGAGGAACTGGCATCCGTTCCTGCCGCAAACACGTTCATCAACCGGCAACGCGCAGAAACCCCCCTTGCAGTGCACCCTGCATTGCCGCCAAAATGAACTGCCCGAAGCCGCACCATCGAACTCCAACGCGCAAAAGAGGTATTGCCATGGCCGTGCCGATAAACGCTCATCCGTTCCCCAGCGCCCAGATGACCCGCATCAGCCGCCGCAGCACGCTGGGCGCGCTGTCCGCCGTTCTGCTCTGGCCCGGCGCCGGGCGCGCGCAGGCTCCGGATGCCGCGCGTCTGCAGTCCTGGCCGCTCAACACGCCGCGTGCCACCGGCATCCATGACTTGGCGCCGGCGCCGGATGGCGGGGTATGGTTCTCTGCGCAGCGCAGCGGGCACCTGGGCTGGTTTGACCCGCGCACGGGCAAGCCGGAACTGATTTCTTTAGGCGATGCTTCGTCGCCGCACGGCGTCATTGCCGGACCCGACGGCGCGGCCTGGCTGACCGACGGTGGGCAAAACGCCATAGCGCGCGTGAGCTGGCCAGCGCGTGAGGTGAGGCTTTTCCACCTGCCTGCCACAACGCCCCATGCCAACCTCAACACGTGCGCCTTTGATGGCGACGGCGACCTGTGGTTTACCGGGCAAAGTGGCTATGTTGGCAAACTCGCCGTGCGCACCGGCTTGGTCAGCGTGAAAGCGTCACCGCGCGGACGCGGGCCCTACGGCATATGCGCCACGTCCCAGGGGGGACGTGTGGTGGTGCTCGCTGGCAGGGTCGTTCATTGCACAAATCGACCGAAAAACCGGCGTGTCACGCATCGTAGAACCACCCACGCAGCGCCAGGGCGCGCGCCGCGTCTGGTCCGACAGCCGTGGCCGCATCTGGGTGGCCGAATGGAACAGCGGCAACCTCTCCATGCACGACCCGGCGCTGGGCATGGGGGCCAACAGTTGGCGCACCTGGAAAGCGCCAGGAGCCGATCCGCATGTGTACGCCGTGTACGTGGACGACCAGGACATCGTCTGGGCCGCAGAGTGGAGCAACAACGCCATGCTGCGCTTCGACCCGGGCAGCGAGAAGTTCGCTGTGATACCCATGCCACGTCCCGCCGCTAACATCCGCCAGATACTGGGCCGGCCTGGGGAGGTTTGGCTGCCGGAAAGCGGGACCGAGTTTATTTCGGTGATCAAGACGGGGTGAATGCCGCGAAAAACAGCCCCCATCACGCAGACGCCATGTCCACCCAAATCTCAGACATCCACATCGCCCAGGCCGACCCGCTTCCGCAACCCCGGCTGCTGCAGGGCGAACTGCCAGCGGGCGAAGCCGAAGCCGCATTCATTGCCGCCTCGCGCGCCGCCACCCGCAATATATTGCGCGGCCTGGATGACAGGCTGCTGGTTATCGTGGGCCCGTGCTCGATCCACGAGCCTGAGTCGGCCCTGGAATACGCTGCACGGCTGCGCCGGCTGGCCCCGCGCCTGGACGATTCGCTGCTGCTGGTGATGCGCGTCTACTTCGAAAAACCGCGCACGCGCATGGGCTGGAAGGGTTTGATCTACGATCCGGAACTCGACGGCCAGGGCGACATTGGCGCGGGCCTGCGCCATGCGCGGCGCATCTTGCTGGAATGCGCGCGGCTGGGCGTGCCGGCGGCCTCTGAAATCCTGGACCTGGTGACGCCGCAGTATTACGCCGAACTGCTCACCTGGGGCGCGATCGGCGCCCGCACGGTGCAAAGCCCGCTGCACCGGCAGATGGCTTCGGCCCTGTCGGCGCCCGTGGGCTTCAAGAACGCTACCAACGGCAGCGTGGGCGCCGCCATCGACGCCATCCATGTGGCCGTCCAGTCGCATCGCTTTCCCTCCATCTCGCTCGAAGGCAAGGCCATCGTCATCACGACCACCGGCAACCCTGATGGCCACCTGGTGCTGCGCGGCGCCAGTGACGGGCCGAACTACGACGCCGCCAGCGTCAGCCGCGCCGCGGCGAGCCTGTCCCAGGCCGGCCTGCCCGCGCGGCTGGTGATCGACTGCAGCCACGGCAACAGCAACAAGGACTTTTCCAGGCAGCCCGCCGTGGCGGCCGATATCGCGCAGCAGATCGCCAGCGGCTCGAGCAGCATCTGCGGCCTCATGATTGAGAGCCACCTGGTCGAAGGCCGGCAGGACATCGTCGATGGCCGCCAAGGCCTGCGCTACGGGCAGAGCGTCACCGACGCCTGCATCGGCTGGGAGGCGACCGTGGCCGTGCTGGAGCAGCTGGCGGCGTCCGTGCGCCAGCGCCGGGCGGGCGCCAGGGCTTGATTTTCTGGAGGGGGAAGAACAGCAGGCGGAACGACACGAGTTCTATCGGGGCGAAACCTTCGCCATGGCAGGCAGCATGGCCCGGCACAACCGCGTGGTCCTGAACCTGGCCAGCCGCATCGGTGAGCACCTGGACGGCACGCGCTGCCAAGTGTTCACCACGAGCATGAAAGGTAAGCGTCTTGGCACGGCACCTTGACCGCGCTGCCGATTCAGGATTGCGGTTGCCAGCGGTGAGGCAGTAGTTCGTCGATGCGAGAGTTCATGTGGCCAGGCAGCCTGGTTAGCACGTCCTTCAGATAAGCCCAGGGGTCATGGCCATGCAGCTTTGCCGACTGCAACAAACTCATCACGACGGCGGCCCGCTGGCCGGCCAGTTCGCTGCCGGCAAACAACCATGCCCGGCGCCCCATTGCAATCACCGGGTCATTGTGCCCATGTCGGGCAAGAAGTTGAAGTCTTCTATCGCTGGCATCCGCTGTATGGACGCCGCCTCAAGCGCCAATACAGCGAGCAGCGTGCCAACGGCGAGGTAGTCCACCTGGAGGCGCGACCCGGCGTCGTGATCGTGGTTGCCGCCTGGATGCTCGATGCCGCAGCTTGCGCTCACATGGAACTGGGCGCCCCGCAAGCCTCTGTGGGCGCGCTGGCCGAGCTGCACCTGCTGCTGTCGCAGCGAGGATTTCGGCGAAGCTGCGCGGGTGTTTTCCACACCTGCGAGGAGCGCCATGAGCCATCATGTACCCGGACATCGCCGACGGTTGACGACATCGGCATCACTTCAGCCATCTCCCCCACGCCAGCTGAGCCTGACCCTCGAGTCCCCGGTCCTTCGGGACATGGCCTCGAGCGAACGGGCCGCCGTGGTCGCACGGCTGGCAACGCTGCTGCTGCAGGCAGCCGGCCTTCAAACCGAAAGGAGTGATCATGACGACCTCTGATCTGTTGCCGGCCGCAGTGCTGCGTCGCAAAGCTGTCGTCTATGTGCGCCAGTCAACTCAGTCACAAGTGCAGACCAACCTGGAGAGCCAGCGCCGGCAGTACGACCTGGTGGCGCAAGCTCGCCGCCTCGGATTTGCGCAGGTGGAAGTCATCGACGATGACCTCGGCCGTTCCGCCAGCGGTATGGTGGACCGACCGGGCTTTGAGCGGCTCGTGGCCTGGTTGTGCGCTGGCGAAGTCGGCGCCGTCTTGTGCTTCGACGCCTCCCGGCTTGCCCGCAATGGACGTGACTGGCACCACCTGCTGGAGCTGTGTGGCCTGGTCGAGGCACGGGTCATTGACCCGGACGGCGTGTACGACCCGTGCCGGCCCAACGACCGTCTGCTGCTGGGCATGAAGGGCAGTATCAGCGAGTTCGAGCTCGGCGTGATCAGGGCAAGGATGTTCGAAGCGGCTCGTGCCAAGGCGCATCGCGGTGAATTGCGCATCAGTGTCCCCATCGGCTACGTCTGGCACCGGCAGATCGGGTTGGGGTTGGATCCGGACATGCGCCTGCAGGAGACGATCCGGTTGATCTTCGCGCGCTTTCGCACGCTCGGCAGCGCCAGGCAGGTGATGCTTTCCCTTGCGGCAGACGATGTCCATTTCCCACGGCCCTCGGACGGCAAGAAGATGGTGAGCTTTGACTGGACGCCGATCCGCTACCGCAACGTGATCTCGATACTCAAGAATCCCTTCTATGCCGGCGTCTATGCATACGGCAAGAGTGAGAAGCGTACGACGCTCGTGCAAGGGCGACTTCGCAAGACCTACAAGCATGGCAAGCCGCTCGATCGGTGGGACGTGATGATCAAGGATCATCACGAAGCCTACATCGACTGGGCCGAGTTCGAACGTAATCAAAAGCAGCTTGCCGTCAATGCCTACGGTAAAGTCGATGGAACGAAGTCCGGGCGCGGTGGCCGGGCGTTGCTCGCGGGAATGCTGTGCTGCGGGCGTTGTGGGCGGCGCCTGACGGTGGCGTATACGGGGCGCGGGGTGCCTCAACCGGTGTACCGATGTGACCGCCCCAATCTTCAGCTCGCTCAGCCGAGATGCTTCACGTTTGGCGCACGCCGACCCGACGAAGCGATTGCCCGGGAGCTGCTGCGCGCTGTGGAGCCCTTGGCCGTCGAGGCGGCATTGCAGGCTGAGCGGAGGTATATGCAAGTTCAAGCGGACCAGCGACGAATCGTGGAGCTGGAGTTGCAGCAGGCCCGTTACGAGGCTGGTTTGGCAGAGCGCCGCTACGCGGCCTGTGACCCAGACCATCGCTTGATTGCCGCACAACTGGAGAAGAGCTGGGAGGCTGCTTTGCAGCGCGTGCTCGCCTGTGAGCAGCGCTTGAACGTGGCCCGGCAGGTGCAGTCCTCTGCCAGGCCCGACTTGACCGGCTTGGAGGAAGATCTCGCGGCCGCGTGGGATGCGCCGGGCGTGACCATGCGCGCGCGCCAGCAGTTGCTGCGCACACTCGTCAAGGACATCGTTGCCGATGTCGACGACCAGGCCCGCGAGGTCGTGCTGACGATTCACTGGCGCGGAGGCCAGCATTCGCAGGTGAGGGTCGTCAAGCCACGCACAGGCGAGCACGGCTGCCGCACGCCCGATGAAGCCCTGGCCGTCATGCGCAGCATGGCAGGCAAGTGGTCTGACGAGCACATCGCCGCGACGCTCAATCGCATGGGACTGCCCACGGGCCAGGCCAAGACGTGGACCGCGCATCGCGTGAGCTCCGTGCGCAGGGTCAACGACATCCATGCGTACCGCTCGGCCGAGAAGGACGGGCAGTGGTTGACCATGTCAGAAGCGGCTGCCAAGCTCGGGGTCAACAACCACCGCATTCGGCGCCTGATCAAGGAGGGATTGCTGCCGGCCGAACAGGTGGTGCCGCGGGCGCCGTATCAGATTCGGGCCAGCGACCTGCTCGAGCAGCGGGTGATTGACGCCATCGCGCGAACACTCAGCCCGTGTCGGGCCGTCAGCGAGAAGCAGATGTCAATGTTTTCAAGCACTTAACGAAGAGGGGCATTATGAACACGCCATTGCCCATGGCCGAATCAGATTTTCGAGATGGTTGTTATCAATCTGGACGTTGCCGTCGGCCAGATAAGTTGTCAGCGCTTCCCAGCGGTTCAGGCTGTAGTCAATCGCTTTGGCCGTGGCACTGCCCTCGGGCACGCGTTGCCTCTCCCGCTTCAGCCAGGCGTGCAGGTCCTTGCAAAGCGGCTTTGCGCTCGATTGCCTGATAGAGAGTCGATCTTCGGGCGACAAGCCTTTGACCTGGCGCTCGATCTGGTAGAGCGCGGCAATGCGCTGTATCACTTGCGTGCCCACCGGACTCAGGCGGTCCTTGACCAGTTCATCAAACTTGCGACGCGCGTGCGCCAGGCAAGCTGCGCCGACGCGGCTCTCCTGCTTCAGGACCTGGTCGTACACCCCGTACCCGTCGGAGATCAGCGTGCCCGACCAGCCCTTGAGAAATTCAAGCGGGTACTTGGCCCCTCTGCCCAGGCAAAATTCATACACCACGCCGGGTGAAACATCAAAGCCGCTTCTAGCATAAGCCCAGACGTAGGCCCGCTTGGTCTTGCCCGCGCCGGGGTCCAGCATGGCCACTGGCGTCTCGTCGGCATGAACCACCGCGCAGCTGAGGACAAACTCCCGGTGCGCCGCATACAGGGGCACAAGGGCAGCGCCTGCCTGGCCAGACCACGATGCCAGCGTCGAGCGCGGCGTGTGAACGCCAGAGCGGGCGTTGATTTGTTCTTGCCGGTAATACGGAATGTGATCGACGAAGCGGCTCACGGCAGTGTGTGCCACCAGGCCTGCCGTGGGCATGCCTTTGTCGATGATCTGTGGCCCCACCGGTTCTTGTACCAGGGTCTGGCAGCACTTGCAGGCCCATTTGCCGCGGATGTGGCGGTGCACGAAGAATTCGGCTGGAATGATGTCCAGGCGTTCGCTCACGTCTTCACCGATACGCACCATGGCCTGACCGCATCCGCAGGTTGTGTTCTCTGGCTCGTGGTGGTGTTCGACCCGTTTGAGGTGTTCTGGCAGGGCTTGACGTTTGGGCTTACGGCGGGTGTCATGCTCGGTGTCTGCCGTGTCGCCAGAATCCTTGGCGACCGCCTTCAGTGCTGCAAGTTGTGCTTCCAAATCCGCCTGGTCGGCCGCCAGCGTTTCTTCAAACAACTGGCGCTGCTCAGCATTCATGCGCTCGGTCTTGGCATCAAAGCGCCAAGCCTTCAGGCGGCGCAGCTCAAACAGGATGCTCTGGATACGCGCTTCCTTGAACTCGATGGTCTTCGCCTGCGAGTCAATTTGCTGGCTTTGCTGGCCAATGTGCTGGAGAACCTTGGCCGCCAACGCTGCAGCGGCCTCAGGGCCCAGACCGACGAAGTCCTGAGCGCTGAGGGTGTGCACGTTGAGCATGCTGTCATTGTGCAAAAGGCGCACAGCGATTGGAACTAGGGCATCTGCCAATTGCCCTGCGACACCGGCTGCGCCACAGTCGTCACAAGTGCGTAATGGTCTGCATTTGTTCCAGCCGACTCCAGGGAAGGCCGAGCACCAGCGCATCGAATTGTGGCTTGGTCAATGTGATGGATGTCGCCATATCGGCACCACCGCGTGGCCATTCAAAACCACCCTGATTGAGCCGCCGGGCCGCACACCACAGGCCGAAGCCATCGTGCAGCAGTAGTTTGATGCGGTTGCCACGGGCGTTGGCAAACAGGTATCCATGGTGGGCCTGGGCAACCCCGAACACCTGCACCACCCGGGCCAGCAAGCGCTCCGTTCCCATGCGCATGTCGATGGGAGCTGTTGCCAGCCACAGCGCGTCGATGCGGATCATCGCAGCCACTCGCGTAGCCAGGCCGCGCACTCTGCCGCGGCGGCAACGGGCCAGCGCACTTCAATAGTGGCAGCGCCTCGGCGCAGTTCCATATGAATGTCCGGCAGCGCGGGTGCGGCCTGCTGTGCACAGGGCAATGCCAGTGCAACGAAGCCGGCACATTCGGGCCGTTGCCGCGTGCCGTCCGCCGGCGCCTGGCGGGCCTTGCGGCGCCATTTGTGCACGAGATTGGCGTTGAGCCCATGGGCCAGTGCGATCGCTGCGACGCAAGCGCCTGGCTGGCTGCATTCGCTCAAAACTTGCGTCCTGAACGCCTCGCTGTGAGGCCGTCGGGCAAGCGTTTTGGAGTGTTCCATGAGGTGTCCACTTGAGTTCTTGGTGGACACCATCGTCGCCTGGCTACGCTACTGATTCAATATGTGATGCCCAGCCGCATACCTGGCAACAGCTCCCATCGACATGCGCATGGGAACGGAGCGCTTGCTGGCCCGGGTGGTGCAGGTGTTCGGGGTTGCCCAGGCCCACCATGGATACCTGTTTGCCAACGCCCGTGGCAACCGCATCAAACTACTGCTGCACGATGGCTTCGGCCTGTGGTGTGCGGCCCGGCGGCTCAATCAGGGTGGTTTTGAATGGCCACGCGGTGGTGCCGATATGGCGACATCCATCACATTGACCAAGCCACAATTCGATGCGCTGGTGCTCGGCCTTCCCTGGAGTCGGCTGGAACAAATGCAGACCATTACGCACTTGTGACGACTGTGGCGCAGCCGGTGTCGCAGGGCAATTGGCAGATGCCCTAGTTCCAATCGCTGTGCGCCTTTTGCACAATGACAGCATGCTCAACGTGCACACCCTCAGCGCTCAGGACTTCGTCGGTCTGGGCCCTGAGGCCGCTGCAGCGTTGGCGGCCAAGGTTCTCCAGCACATTGGCCAGCAAAGCCAGCAAATTGACTCGCAGGCGAAGACCATCGAGTTCAAGGAAGCGCGTATCCAGAGCATCCTGTTTGAGCTGCGCCGCCTGAAGGCTTGGCGCTTTGATGCCAAGACCGAGCGCATGAATGCTGAGCAGCGCCAGTTGTTTGAAGAAACGCTGGCGGCCGACCAGGCGGATTTGGAAGCACAACTTGCAGCACTGAAGGCGGTCGCCAAGGATTCTGGCGACACGGCAGACACCGAGCATGACACCCGCCGTAAGCCCAAACGTCAAGCCCTGCCAGAACACCTCAAACGGGTCGAACACCACCACGAGCCAGAGAACACAACCTGCGGATGCGGTCAGGCCATGGTGCGTATCGGTGAAGACGTGAGCGAACGCCTGGACATCATTCCAGCCGAATTCTTCGTGCACCGCCACATCCGCGGCAAATGGGCCTGCAAGTGCTGCCAGACCCTGGTACAAGAACCGGTGGGGCCACAGATCATCGACAAAGGCATGCCCACGGCAGGCCTGGTGGCACACACTGCCGTGAGCCGCTTCGTCGATCACATTCCGTATTACCGGCAAGAACAAATCAACGCCCGCTCTGGCGTTCACACGCCGCGCTCGACGCTGGCATCGTGGTCTGGCCAGGCAGGCGCTGCCCTTGTGCCCCTGTATGCGGCGCACCGGGAGTTTGTCCTCAGCTGCGCGGTGGTTCATGCCGACGAGACGCCAGTGGCCATGCTGGACCCCGGCGCGGGCAAGACCAAGCGGGCCTACGTCTGGGCTTATGCTAGAAGCGGCTTTGATGTTTCACCCGGCGTGGTGTATGAATTTTGCCTGGGCAGAGGGGCCAAGTACCCGCTTGAATTTCTCAAGGGCTGGTCGGGCACGCTGATCTCCGACGGGTACGGGGTGTACGACCAGGTCCTGAAGCAGGAGAGCCGCGTCGGCGCAGCTTGCCTGGCGCACGCGCGTCGCAAGTTTGATGAACTGGTCAAGGACCGCCTGAGTCCGGTGGGCACGCAAGTGATACAGCGCATTGCCGCGCTCTACCAGATCGAGCGCCAGGTCAAAGGCTTGTCGCCCGAAGATCGACTCTCTATCAGGCAATCGAGCGCAAAGCCGCTTTGCAAGGACCTGCACGCCTGGCTGAAGCGGGAGAGGCAACGCGTGCCCGAGGGCAGTGCCACGGCCAAAGCGATTGACTACAGCCTGAACCGCTGGGAAGCGCTGACAACTTATCTGGCCGACGGCAACGTCCAGATTGATAACAACCATCTCGAAAATCTGATTCGGCCATGGGCAATGGGGCGCCGGGCATGGTTGTTTGCCGGCAGCGAACTGGCCGGCCAGCGGGCCGCCGTCGTGATGAGTTTTGTTGCAGTCGGCAAAGCTGCATGGCCATGACCCCTGGGCTTATCTGAAGGATGTGCTAACCAGGCTGCCTGGCCACATGAACTCTCGCATCGACGAACTACTGCCTCACCGCTGGCAACCGCAATCCTGAATCGGCAGCGCGGTCAAGGTGCCGTGCCAAGACGCTTACGCACTTCCAGACCTACCACCGGGTATTGAACCGCGCCGCATGGTCGAGCCTGGCGGCCAGCCGGATCTTGCTGCGGCTCCTGGTGCGCGCTTTTGCGCCCGAGGGGCCGTTGATCTTCGGGCTGGACGACACGATCGAGCGGCGCTGGGGCGCGCGCATTGCCGCGCGCGGCATCTACCGCGACCCGGTGCGCTCCTCGCGCAGCCATTTCGTGAAGGTCAGCGGCCTGCGCTGGCTGTGCATGATGCTCTTGGTACCCATCCCGTGGGCCGCCCGGGTCTGGGCGCTGCCGTTCCTCACCACGCTGTGCCCATCCCAGCGCTGCCACGACAGCCAGGGCCGGCGGCACAAGAAGCTCACCGACTGGGCACGCCAGATGGTCCAGCAGGTCCGCCGATGGCTGCCAGGTCGGCAAATTGTCATCGTGGCCGACAGTGCCTTTGCCGCGCTGGACTTTCTCGGTGCAACCCGGCGTCATGCTTGTGTCATCACCCACTTGCGCCTGGATGCCGCGCTGTATGCGCCAGCGCCCGAGCGCTGCGCTGGCCAACGCGGACGCACGCGCCTCAAGGGCGAACGCCTGCCCGCGCTAAGCCAGGTGCTGGCCAATCCGGCCACCGCCTGGACCGCGCTGACAATGCCCTTTTGGTATGGCGAGCACGACCGGGCGGTCGAGGTCGCCAGCGGCACGGCCGTGTGGTACCACTCCGGCATGGTGCCCATTGTGCTTCGCTGGGTCTTGATTCGCGATCCGCTCAAACAATTCGAGACCCAGGCCTTGCTGTGTACGGCACCAGAGGCCACACCCGCTTTTATCCTCGATTGCTTCGTGCAGCGCTGGCAGGTAGAGGTCACGTTCGAGGAAGCGCGTGCGCATCTGGGCGTCGAGACCCAGCGGCAGTGGTCGGACAAGGCGATTGCGCGCACCACACCGTGCCTGTTTGGACTTTATTCCCTCGTCACGCTGGCTGCGCAGGATTTGTTCTCGACCGGGCAGCTCTACCGGCGCTGCGCCGCCTGGTATCCCAAACCACAGGCTACGTTCTCTGACACCATCGCCTACGTGCGCCGCGAGTTATGGAGCCATGCGTATTTTTCAACCTCGCACAACGAAGCGGACATGATGAAAATCCCGCGCCCTCTGGTCGATCGCTTTATCGACACGCTTTGTTATGCGGCTTGAATGGATAAAGAATGAAAGGGACGTCCCCGTCCCGAGCGAGTTGCGACCCGTTGAAGTTGCGGTTTACGGCAACTCAGTGCCACGATGGAGAGGTCAAACTTTTCATCATCAACTCATTCGGAGGGGGAAATCATGGCCATTATTACCATCGGAATCGATCTCGCCAAAAGCGTCTTTGCCGTGCATGGGGTCAATGAGTCCGGCAAGCCCGAGCTGGTGCGGCCCGAAGTCCCACGCGCCAAACTGATGGAACTTATCGCCAACGTGCCGCCCTGCCTGATCGGCATGGAAGCGTGCAGCGGCGCCCATCACTGGGCGCGTGAATTTTCCAGGTTTGGCCATACCGTGCGTCTGATGGCACCCAAGTTTGTGGCTCCCTACCGCATGAGCGGCAAACGCGGCAAGAATGATGCCGCCGATGCTGCGGCCATCTGTGAGGCGGTGGCGCGTCCCAACATGCGTTTTGTTCCGCTCAAGAGCATCGAGCAGCAGTCCCGCCTGTTCGTGCACCGCGCACGCCAGGGCTACGTGGAGCAGCGCACCGCCCTGATCAACCGCATCCGCGGCCTGCTGTCAGAATTGGGCATCGTGCTGCCGCTCAAGGCGGCGACCGTGCGCCTGGAAGCGCACAAACACCTCGAAGACCTGCCGGGCTGGTGCAACACGGTGGTCGGAGATGCCTTGAGCGAGCTCACCCACCTCGATGAACGCATCGCCCAATACGACAAGTACATCGCCCAGGCCGCCGCCGAGGACCCGCAGTCCCGCCAACTCATGCACCTCAGCGGCATTGGCCCCACCACGGCCAGCGCCATCGTGGCCACGGTGGGCAAAGGCCACGACTTCAGTTGCGGGCGCCAGTTCTGCGCCTGGCTGGGCCTGGTGCCTGGCCAGTACAGCTCGGGCGGCAAGCAGCGCCTGGGGCGAATCACCAAGGCGGGAGACAGCTACCTGCGCACCTTGCTGGTCCTGGGCGCCAGGGCGGCGCTGGCAACGGCGAAGAACAAGACGGACCCGGTAAGCCGCTGGGCTATTTCGGTACAGGAACGCCGGGGTTACTGGAAGGCGGTCGTGGCCATTGCGGCCAAGAACGCCCGGATGTGCTGGGCCATGCTGCAGCGCGGGGAGGCGTTCAAGATGCCCGCGTGAGCTGACGCAGACACCAACGTATCCAGAAGTTTGTAGACGTCACCGTGGAATGACTTGTCGTTGATGAGTCAAAGGTTGGGACCTGCGCCGGGGAATGCTCGTTAAGCTCGAGAAGGTCAACAGGGTAAGCAATCAGCCCTGAGCCTTGAATAAAGAATGGAGCCCTCGGCGCGCGTCTTTCATCAGGGTCCGCTGCAAATAATGCAGCAAGAAATGACCGGTTGTAGTCTCGCCGTCCACATGCCTTGCGCTCACCAGGCAACGACACAGCATCGACAGGGTGACGATGAAATGAAGAAGTCAGGTTCCGTGGTCAATCGCTACGCGATTCAACCACGGTGGAAATCTGTTTGACAAAGGTGGGGACGCCCTTGTAGCCGAGCTAACAGGCCTACAGGGACTTACAGGGACTTACAGGGACTCCCCACACAGTCAAGTATTGCTGCTACTGATTAAATTGCTTTTCCTTGATTACACTATTCAGCGTTGGCGTGAGGTGAAGCGGCTAGGAAACGAGGAACAGACTGCACACTTACAGACGGGCTTATTGCACGGATGGTGCGACCCCAGATACGAACCGCTTGGCGGGACTCCATTTGCTGAACGGGACGATGCCGAAGCATTCCCTTGCCTGTTATCGAGTTTTCCCACCACCGGTCTGACCTGTCTACTGCATCTTCAATTTCACGTCCTGCAGAAATATGCCTGTCGACTCAACTACGTCATTGCTGTTGCCGCACAAGCTGGGTTGACACTCAAATGCCTGGGATCAAAGCGACATCCTTTGGTCATCATGGCCCACAAGATGCGCGCATTTTTGTTTGCCATTGCCACGGCCGCCTTTTGCCAGCCCGATTTTTCTCGCAGTTGATACAGCCACTTTGAGATAGGGTCATCGCGCTTTTGTGCCGTCATCACCACTGACTTTGCACCCTGTATCAGCAACATGCGCAGGTACATGTCGCCGCGCTTGGTGATGCCGCCCAGACTGTTCTTGCCCCCGCTGGAGTTTTGTCTCGGCGTCAATCCCAACCAGGCTCCAAACTGTGCGCCATTCTTGAACTGATTGAAGTCGCCCACTGTTGCCACCACAGCCGAGGCCGTCACCGGGCCAACGCCCATAAGCGCTTTGGCAGCCTTGGCTTGCGCGTCATCCTTGACATGCGCAGTGATGCGTTCATCGCACCATTTGATGCGCTCATCAATGTCTTTCCAGTGGTCATAGGCCTCTTGGACGACCAGTCGCGCCAACCCGCAAAGATCATTACCGGCGTCCTCCAGCATGTCGGTCAACTTCTCGCGCAATTTCTCCGGGCTCTTGGACGCCACCAGGCCGAATTCAGCCAACATGCCCCGGATGCGATTGATGCTCGCTGTGCGTTCTTCTTTCAACCCCTCGCGTAATCTGTGCACGCACAATATGCCTTGCTGAACCGTGGTTTTGAGTGGGACAAAGCGCATGGTTGGCCTGGACGCCGCTTCGCAAATGGCTGCGGCATCATTGGCGTCATTCTTGCCACCTTTGCCCTGCAGACGATAGGGTGCCACCAGGTGGGGTGCGATGATTTTTACGTTCAACCCCAAAGCCATGAGTTTGCGGGTCCAATAGTGGGAGCCACCACAGGCCTCCATCGCCACTAGGCAGCCTGCCGGTAGCTGCCCGCACCATGACACAAACTTGTCTCGGCTGAGTTGCCGGTTGGTGACGAGTTTGCCACCCGCATCAACGGCGTTTACCTGGATCACGGATTTTGCCAAATCCACTCCGACTCGTGTAATCTCGCTCATGGGACTTCCCCTTTCAAAGGTTTTAGATTGACTTCCACAAACCAATCTTGGCACTTGATGCCGCTACCAGAAAGTGGGGAGTCCCTTCGTATTTGCTGAAATACCTCGAAGCGAAGTCTGCCGGTTTTCAGGCTCACCCGATAATCTGAAGCAGTCCTTTTTCTGACCCGATACCAACCCAGTCCACCCATGCGCGGAGCCGACACCTTCACCGAAAGCCCGTTCACGCTGCATCGCCTGGAAGACTTCGTGCCGCCCGACCATCCTCTGCGCGCGATACGCCAGATGGTCAACGAGGCGCTGGGAAAGATGGACGGGTTGTTTGCCGGGATGTATGAGCCACACAGCCAAGGCGGGCGGCCCAGCATCGCGCCTGAGAAACTGCTGCGCGCCATGCTGCTTCAGGTGTTCTACAGCATCCGCTCGGAACGCCAACTCATGGAGCAGGTGCAGTACAACCTTCTCTACCGCTGGTTCATCGGCCTGGCCATGGAGGAGGCGGTGTGGGTGCCCACGGTGTTCACGAAAAACCGCGAGCGCTTGCTGGCGCACGATGCGGTCATCGAGTTGTTCAACCATGTGCTGCAAGGCGCCGAGGAGCACGGCTGGCTCTCGGGCGAGCACTTCAGCGTGGACGGCACTCTTCAATTCAGGCCTGGGCGAGCCACAAGAGCTTTGTGCGCAAGGACGGCAGCGACGGCGACCAGGGAGGCGGCAGTTTCAAGGGGCAGACGCGCTCGAACGAGACGCACGAATCAAGCACTGATGCCGACGCCAGGCTGTACCGCAAGGGGAAAACGGCCAGTGAACTGCGCTTCATGGGCCACACGCTGAGCGACAACCGCCACGGCCTGATTGCCAGCGCGCTGGTGACGCAGGCCGACGGCTACGCCGAACGCGAAGCGGCCAAGGCTATTGAATTAACGATGCCAGGCAGGTGTTGCCTGATGAGCAAACCGCCATCACGCTGGGCGCGGACAAGGGCTATGACGCCCAGGAGTTCATCGAGGCGTGCCTGGAGATGGGCGTCACGCCGCATGTGGCGCAAAACACCTCCGGCAGGCGCTCGGCGGTGCCTAATGCAATTGCGCAGACAGACGGCTACGCCGTTTCGCAGCAAAAGAGAAAGCTCATCGAGCAGGGTTTTGGCTGGGCCAAAACGGTGGGCCGTATTCGGCAGGTGATGGTGCGCGGCTTGGAACGCGTTGACCAGATGTTTGTGCTGACGATGGCCGCGTACAACCTCACGCGCATGCGCACTTTGGGACAAATCCGTCTGCAAGGGCAATAAGTGAAGAAAAAGGCGACAGGCGTACTTTCAAGCCACCAACAGGAGTTCAAAAAGGCACTGTGCTTTAAAAATATGAAAGATAACTGCAAAAACAAACCACTTCGAGACAGTTGCTGCGCGGGCGCAGTCAGTATTTCAGGCCTGCTAAGACTGCCTCATGAAATAAACCATTCATGTAAATTGAAGCAATATTTGTGATTTTTTATATCCGTATGGCTTAACTTGGTTTTCCACTCGAGGATCATCCGTATGCTATTTGCTCAACAAGTTAAATAAACGGAGGGCTTGATGCTCGTCTCGAAACTTCTACTGGCAACCAGTATTTGCTTAATGCTCGCTTGCCCATCTCTATTTGTAATAGCGCAGGAGACCGACAATTCGACCTTGCATCAAGCTCAAGCTGGTGAGCCGCCGGGAACGTCGCACTCGGTGATTTCTACAGTCAGCGATATTGAACGCTATAAGCTTGATCTCGAGATTAAGAAGTTTGACTTCGAACGCGAAAAGTATCGCGACAGCATAGATATTGAACGTACAAAGGCATGGATTTCCGCTCTATCCATTGTGATTCCACTATTAGTCGTTGCAGCAACGATCGGCTTCAGCGTAAGAACCCAGAAGCAGCAAGCGGACCTTACGAGGCAGGCGCTTCAGGAAGAATCACAAAGGGATTTCGATCTCAAAGTCGCAGAAGCACTGATCAGTGCGCCGGGACCGGTCGAAGCCCATAACCGGGCGCTGGCGCTAAAAGATTTACTTCCTCATCGACTTTCGTCCGATTTTGCCAATGCGTTCGAGCCAGAAAAGCATGGCCGGTTACAGGCTCCTGAAGGGCGGAAAGAGTTTATGCGATTGGTTGCTGCGAAGCCTGATAACAAAGATGCAATTATTAAACTTTGGAAAGAATTATGGCCTGGGGATGTGTGGGTGCAAAAGGTGTCGAGCAACGACTCCTTAACTTGACTTTTACCCGTTTGAAGCATGTTTTTGAAATGCAAACCCGGCTGATGCAGCCTATGGATGATCGCCTGGAGGAAACTGAACAACGAAGGCTCGCTGCCTCAGGCGCAGCAGGATAGGTGCCTGGGTCAACTCGCCAAAAACCGAATATGAATGAACTTGGCGAGCTCCGCCAGCAAATTGCCGAGATGCAAAAGCAGGCCGCGGATCTGCAGAAAAAGAACCGGCGCGCCATCCTTGCCGAACTGCGCGAGCAAATGGCCGCCTATGGCATCACCGCCGAGGAGCTCAGCCGTCCCGCTGCCAAGGCCCCAAAGCCCAGGCAGCCGCTGGCCAGACCGTCGAGCCCCCCAAGGGCAAGAAGCCGGCAGTGCCTTCGCCAATGAAGTACCGCGGACCCGAGGGTCAGCAGTAGACCGGCCACGGAATGGCGCCCAAGTGGCTCAAAGACTTGATCGCAGAAGGAAAAGCCCGGGAGGATTTCCTGATCCGCCAGGACGCGGCAGCGTAGGGTAGGGCAGGGCAGCAACAGCGTAAAAAAAAGCGGCTTGAATCGGGCCGCCTTTCAGGCACGGCGCCATGCTGGCTCGCCCGGCATGTGAAACCAATCGATCGTTGAGCGTCCCCGGCAGGAAGCCGCCCAGCCCGGTTGCCCCATGGCTGAGCCGGTTTTTTTGCATGGGGGCGCTGACGCCCCCATGGGTTGAACGAACACCCGGACGGAATCAACCCGCCCAGGCAAAGGGCGCAAAGTGCCCGTTGCGCATGCCGGTTGCGTCCTCCCAGTCAATGCCGAATGCGTGAAAGCGGCTGCGCGTCGCCCTGGCAAGAGACAGCCGGCTATTGACGGGATGCGCGATGTTGTCAATGCCGATGGCCTGGCCAGGCGCGGTGACACTTGCCAGTCCTTCGCAAGCCTGGTTCACCAGTTCTCCAGCGCTCACTGAATACATCAGTCCGTTGGCCTCGAAGCGGATCGGCCGCCGCTCGACGCCTGCGATGCGGCCAACGAGCGGTGCGAGCATGGCCATCGGCCCCCCGGCTGACCCGGTGGCAATCGCACGGATCGCCTCCACTTGCGGCGGCGAAGCCGTTTCGTCCACGATAAGCCCGACGGCGATGTCGCCCTGACCCATCGGGCCCGGCGAATGCAGCATCACAATGAACGACAGGCCGCCCAGTCTGACACCGTCTTTCTCGCCTTTGTCGATGTGCAGGGCGACCGCAGCCTTGCAGTCGCCTTCGGTCGGCTGCGCTGTGAGGTTGGAGGTGAGGCAGGGGCAAAGAAATGCGCAATTGCATGTCTCCATGTATTGCCCGGTGATAGTCCAGCTAGACATCGCGATACTCCTTCAGGAAAAGGTCGGCTTGCCGCCGGCCTGCAGAAGATCTATGGTCAAACCAGTTTATGCCGATGTTTGAGCGTGTGCAATGCGGCTTTCGGGCCGTCAACGCATGAAGGGAAGGGATCGATGCAACAGCAAGAGCGTGCTTCGGGGAACAAGCCGCCACCAGGCCTGGGTTCCCTCGTTGCCCGCCAGCCCATGCTGACGATGTGCATCCTGGCCGTGAGCGTCATCGGCTGGGCGGTCCTGGCCTGGATGGCGGTTGACATGGAGCACCCTTTTGCCCAACTGACGATGCCGGTCTCTTCGAAGTGGAGCGTCGCCAACATGCTGGCGATCTGGACCATGTGGTCGCTCATGATGGCCGCGATGATGCTGCCCTCGGCGCTGCCCATGGTCCTGACGTTCGTCAACCTCAGCGGGCGCAGCCGACAGCGGGCGCGAGGATGCAGCTTCGTTGCCGCCTATGTGCTGATCTGGCTCACCTTCAGCGCGGGGGCGGCGGCCGCACAGTGGGCGTTGCAGGCCATGGGCTGGGTCAACCCCATGATCGTCAGCACGTCCGCCTGGCTGACGGGACTGCTGCTTGTCGCTGCCGGCCTGTATCAGTTTTCGCGGCTCAAACACCTGTGCCTGTCGCGCTGTCGCACGCCGGTGGTTTTTTTGCTCGGGCAGTGGCGCGCTGGCGTATCCGGGGCCTTTGTCATGGGCGTGCAGCACGGACTGTTGTGCCTGGGCTGCTGCTGGGCGCTGATGGCCTTGCTGTTCGTGGGTGGGGTGATGAACCTGGCCTGGATCGCTGCGCTGTCGATGGCCGTGGCGATCGAGAAACTTGCGCCCGGTGGGGAGCGAATGGCCAAAGCCCTCGGGCTGGTGCTGATGGCCGCCGGGCTGCTCAAGCTGGTGGTGCTCATGGCTTAGGAAGGAAGGCAGCCCGGTTGGCTGGCGCAGGCAAGCGTGCTTGTGCATCCCTGAACAGGCACTTGACCTTGCCGGCATGCCAGGGCCGCTCGTTCAGGATGAGCGTGGCGCCCATTGACGTGCGGACACAGGCGGCTTGAAAACGTCGTGTCGACGCCATGCTGCATGCCGGGCCCTTTCACTGCGTGATCACGACCAGCACGCTGCACGGTGCCTGCTCGATCAGCGCCTTGGAGACCGAGCCCCGCCACCAGCGCGCGGCCCATCCGTCCAGATGCTTGTGACCCACCACGATCAGGTCGGCCCCGATCCGGCGGGCATACTGCGTGATTTCACTCACCGCATCCCCGATCACCACCTCGCCGCGCGCGCTCAAGCCCGCATCGGCCAGCCTGCGCACGCCAGTGTCGAGGATTCCCTGGTAGCGGGTTTTTTCGCTTTCCTGCACCGTTTCGTTATAGACGACGCCCTCCGTCCCGACGGAGGCCAGCGGAAATGGCATCACGGCAATCAGCGTCAGGTCGGAATGGCTCCACTGGGCAATTTCATGGCAGTCCAGCAAGGCCTGCTGCCCGGGGGCAGAACCGTCGTAAGCCAGCAAGATTCGTTTGTACATGGCAGGCCTTCAAGTTTTAAGGGGCTGGCGATTACTCCAGCGTGAAGCCGATTCTCAGCGACACCTGCCAGTGCGCCACCTTGCCATCGACCACATGGCCCCGGGTCTCGGTGACGGTGAACCACTGGGATGCTGCGCACCGTCTCATGCACCCTGGCAATGGCCGTGCTCACGGCCTCTTCAATACTGACGCTGGGCGAGCCGGTCAGCTCCAGCAGCTTGTAGACATGGTTGCTCATCACGTTGCTCCCAGAGTGGATCGGCTTGTGCAGCCAAATCTTACGCGCTGTGCGATGGAACTACAAACACATAGCCACACGGGCAAGCAGCGTTGGCGGGGTGAGGCTTGATTCCTTGAAGGCCACAAAGATGGGCAGCCTATGTCCCCTACACTGAGCCAGCTTGGCAACGCTTGAGCTACCCGCTAAAAAGCGGCATGAAACCCAACCTGGAGCTATTGCAATGATCGAAGCCCTGGTATCGGGCAAGCTGCACGGCCAGCCCGCCCAAAAGACCGGCAGGACGGGAACGCTGTTCGTGGTCGCCAAGATGCGCGCCCATGCCGGCGATAGCGATGTGTTCGTGAACGTGATCGCCTTCAGCCAGGCCGCTTGCGAGGCCCTGCTGGCCCTGGGCGACAGCGACGCCGTGGCGCTGGCCGGCAGCCTCGTGCCCAAGGCATGGATCGACCGCGAGGGCACGGCCCGCCCGGCGCTGGACCTGGTGGCCGGCCAGGTCTTGACTGCTTACCATGTGAGCCGCAAGCGCAAGGCGCTCGAGCGCAGGCCGCCTGGACCGTCCGACTCCCAGCAGCCAGCCCGGCATGATGAGCTTGACGATGGGCGTCCGCTGGACTTTTGAGTCCGCCCCCCTCTCATCGATCAAGGACAGACAAAGCCGTAATTTCTGCTTTGCCCGTGGGGGAGTTCACCAATGCCGCGGCGATGAGCTCATGCCAGAGATGGACTTCGAGCCTGGAACGCAAGACGTCTTTGAGATTGCACGGCCAGCAGCCTCGATTGTCCTGGCTTGCAGGGTGATCCATGCTTTGCCGGCATCACTGTCAACTCCGCATCAGTGCCAACACCGACAGTCCAGGCGCAGCCTGCATCGACTGGGCCTGAATCTACACGCTGACGTTGGGAGCCCACGCAGCGATCACCAGCATGCAACCCATCAGCGTCAGGCCAATGGACATCCGCAGGCGCAGGCGACGTTTCACTCGGGCCCTGTGATCGCAGTAATCGCGGTAGTCCCCGTTGTTCCAGTTCACGCTGCGGTTGAGAAAAAACATAGCACTTCCTTGTCCATGCGTTGTTGATGTGCTTACTTGCGCAGTGCAGCTCGACCCTTTTGCACTGCCGCGTCGCACCTGCGTTGTCTGAATCCAGTTTCGTCAATGCAGTGCTTATTGCCCATCACTTCAAATGGTTACTTCCTTGAAGTTTTGATACGCTGTGTTTTAAGCTCATCCATGAGAACCCTTGCGGAACCCATGGCGGTTTTTGAAGCTTGAACCAGGTCAGTACCATTGTGTAAATCACGTAAACATAAGTAAGTAAAGACTTCTGCAAAAAAGACAATCCTGCCCATGTCAGCCTCTCCAGCATGACAGCCATTTTCGGCCGTCAGCGCATGCGGCTTGCCTCCAGGCTGCTCAAAACATCAGGAACGATGCGGTAGATTTGCGCGGCGATGAACATCGCTCCGAGCGGATCCCCAAAGGTACCCGCTGTTGGCGGCCCTATCACGCGGACTGCCCGTTGTTTCGTGCCCTTGGCGGTCAACGCCCGGCAATGCTCATCGACCGCGAAGCCGATACCGCATGCATCGGGAGTGAGCCAGCCCTTGTCCATCAAGGCAGACAGAAATGGATTCGATGAAACCCTCGCCAGAACGTCCAGGCCCGTGCAATTGATGATGACCTCGAACGCTTCGCACCGCTTGGCATTGCCCTGTCTGGGCGCAAAACAAACCCGCAGCGGGCCGCTTGCTTCAAGCGCAGCCACTGACTGAATTCGATCCACCCTGAACTCGATGCGACCCTGCGCCTGCGCAGCCTGCACCAGGCTTTGCGTCTGTGGCGGCGAGCGAAAGCGGTGCACGTCGTACCAGGTCCGCGCTTTCTTGAGAAATCGTCGTTTTTCCGCTGTGGGCAACAGGGGCCAGGTCCGCCACACCACGTCGCGCAGCTCATCAAAGGCCAAGTGCCAGCTTGCGCCCTGCGCCTGGACCTCCCCAATACGCTGTCGAAGCGCCCGGATCCAGGCTCGCAACGTGGGCTCAACCCCCGGTTGCGTGAGAAAGTCCGGCGCCGGCCCCAGGATTCGATCCAGCATCTGGCGGCCCGTGGCCGTTGCAGGCGCAACCGGCACGGTCGGGGGCGGTGAAAGGGGGCCGGCAGAGGGCGCCTGGGGACGTGGCTGCAATCCGCGTCTTGAAATGCTCACCATCTTGCCCGTGTGCCCTTGCCGCAGGAGGGTCGCCAGGACATCGAGCGCCGTCAGGCTGCTGCCGATGATCAAGACGCTGGCTTGAGCAGGAATTTCAAGCAACCGTTGGGTGTCGAGCGGATTTTCAACAACCCCGGGATGTGCCGCCAGCGAGGCATCCAGCGGCGCTTGCAGCCTCGGTTGCGGATTGCCGGTGGCGATGATCAGCAGGTCGCACACCAGTGAGTGTCCTGCATCGGTCACCAGCTCGACCGAATCGCCTTTTTCCAACGCATCGACTGCGCGGGCTCGAAGATGCGTGATGGTCGATTGCGTCGCTGGCCATTGAGCGTGTTCACGGAAGGCAGATTCCATATACCTGCCAAAGTCTGCACGCCGCACGAAAGCGCTGCCATCGGGCAGCAGCGCCTGCGAGTCGGCCGAAAAGATGCCTTGCTTTTCACACCATCGCGTGAAATGCCCTGAATCCTGAGGGTCGATGGAGTGAACCCAGGTCGGACCATTCAAGCGGTGATCGGGATCGGTGGTCGAATAGGCCAGGCCCAGGCCAACCCGGTCACGGGGCTCGATGAGGGTGATGTGCAAAGGTGCTGGGCTGCTTCTCACCAGCTGGACCGCCGCACAGACACCGCTGAAGCCACCTCCGACAATGGCAATATGGCTCGGTTTATCAGGCAACACTGTGTGCTCCATAGCGTTTTCGGGGATGCCAGGATGACCACCGCTTTGCTCGACCCCATCACGCATCACGCATCACGGCAAAGGGACGGGAAACCGGCAACGATTCATTGCGTTTCAAGCCAAGGAAAAATCCCTCAGCCTCATCAGTTCAACTGAAAGGATTTTGTACGCTGTGACGGGGAAAGTTTTAAACGCTACTTGACCCTGTACGCAATGGACTTCTGCACATTCAGCGCCACCATGGGGAAATTACGCTGTCTGCAAAATGAGAACGAGCAACTCAAGCGCGAACTGGTCTCTGCCCCACACTCGAAGACGAGGTCGTGTGCCAATAAAGCCGCATCTGCCTGTGAATTATCCCCCCCAAGGCTATGCCTCGACCAAGTATTGGGCAAGGAATATTAGGACCTGGACGGATATATCCCCTCCAACGCAATGCAAAAGTGCGTGTTGGGATCTGGCTCTTTACCCTTCAGATTCGGCAATGCGAAGGTCGTAGCACCGTCTCCTCCATAGGTTGTGCCCAGTAAACTGAAGAGGGCAGTATTTTGCGAAATGGCCATGAGTTGCCCTTCGCAGAATGCCCAGCCGTTTGGGGCGAAGTTATACGGAAGCAGTTGAATTTGACCGAGAAATGGTTCCATGGTAAGGCTCCCTATGGTGGCGGTAAAGCGCGATGAACGGTAGGATACTGTTGGCGAATTGTCAAGTTCATGACGCCAGCCGGGCAAAGCGCGTCGTTCGTGTTTTCTCCCGAAACTGACTGGTTAGGCATGCCGTGACCCGCTTGACATTCATGGCGACCCCCGTCGCCACATGCTGCAGGCTCGTTATGGCCAATCCCCGGTAATGCTTGCGGCGCAATCCGACTGCGCGCATGGCCTGCGACAGGGTTGCCCAATGCATCGCAGACAGCAGGAACTTTGGTGTTCAGGCCTTTGCGCGTCACGCCGATGGCCTGGCCGCTTTCCTTTCGGGCTCCTGCCGAGGCTTGGATAGGCTCGTCAGCAGGTCGAGTCCACCATCATGGCTTCTAGATCGGGCTGCTGCGCACCCTTGAAAAGGCGTTCGCAATGGCCTTTGCCGCACCAGTAGGCGTACCGCTGGTACACCGCGCTCCATTTTCCCCAATCGCTCGGGAAGATCGCGCCAGGGGGCGTCCGTGCGGGCCATCCACAGCAGGGCATTGAAAAATGTCCTGTTCGCACCACCGGGACGGCTCTTCATTGATGCATCATGACGCGAAAGCAGGCCCGACTAGTGTCTCGTCATGAGGAAGTTGTCGGGTAAAGGCGTTTTAGCTTGATGCGGGCATCCTTGGTTGTGAATTGCCAGTTGACTTTGGCCTGAAGGTTGTCGCGGCGGGCCTGCCAGGCAGCGACTTCGCTGCGCACGGTCTCGATGCTGTCGATGCGCCGGCTCAGGCACTGATCCACCATAACGTTGATTTCGATCTCGGCCATGTTCAGCCAGCTGCCGTGCTTGGGCGTGTAGACGAACTCGAAGCGGTCCCACAGCGCCTTGGCCTGCTCGGGGGAAAACGCCTCGTACAGTGAGCCCGGGGTGTGGGTGTTGAGGTTGTCCATCACGAGTGTGATGCGCTCGGCGTCGGGGTAGCTGGCGGCAATGTCCTGCACGAACACCGCCCAGTCCGTTTTGGTCCGCCGCTCAGTGACCTTGGTTAGGCGCCGCCCGGCCAGCGGCTCGCTAGCCATGAACACGTTGCACACGCCGCAGCGTTCGTATTCGTAGTCATGGCGCTCGGGCCGCCCGGGCGCCGCTGCAATAGGCTCGCGGGTCTCGCGAATGAGCTGGCGAGGCGTCTCATCCATGCACACCACGGGGTGCTTCGCGTCCATAGGGCGGCTGTAGATGTCCAGCACCTTTTCCATGGCGGCCACGAAGGCGGCGCTCGCTGGCGGCGCGATCACCCAGCCGACTTTCCTCCAGGGTTTGAGTTCGTTTTTTTGAGAGCCCGCCGCACCGTCTCATGGGACACGGTGTCGATATATTCCAGTTCGACCAGCCGGTCAGCCAGCAGCCGTAGCGACCAGCGGGCCTGGCCTTCGGGCGGCGCCGAGCAACTCAGCGCCAGCAGCTGCGCCTCCAGGCGGCCATCGATCTTCAGGTCGTACTCGCACCTGGAGGGCTGGCGGTTCAGCGTGAGGTCCAGGCCTTCGAGGACAAACTTCTTCTTGATGCGGTCCACCTTGCGCTCACTCACGCACAGCATGGTTGCGATGTCACACGTGCGAGCGCGTTCGGTTCGCCCTCCTGATTGGTCACAGTTGAGCAGTATCAAGGCATTGATGACTTTGGACGCTGCGTGGGTGCCTTTGCCTGCAATGCCCTGCAGCTCGGCTCTTTCTGGCTCGGATAACGTGACTTTGTAATGTTCCATCCCCCATTGTCCACGTCACATAGCTCATGACGCGACACTAGGCGCAATGCTGTTCACTTAAGTCCTTTACCCTGAGTTTGTCAAAGTAGCTCGCCACTTAACAAAGCTTCGGCATGCACGATTCGGACAGGTTGCGGTACCTAACTGAACAGCATTGCAGCTAGGCGCGAGCTTTTCCCGGCCGAGCGCGCCGTAACACAGCCGGTGCTGGTCAGCCAGGTTGTGCAGCGCCTGCAGCGCCGAGCGCTTTTTTCGATCAATGGGTGAAGTCCTACCCTTGCGCTCCCCGTGCCGCGCTATGGTATCGGCATGGTCATCATCAAGCATCAAGGGGTCATCCTTGCATCCGCGCTGGGGCGCGGGGCAGCAGCCGTCGCGGGCGCATGGCTGCTGATGCTCGGTCATGCCGCTTCATCGCCTTTTCCCGATCAACCGAAGACAACGGCTGCACCGCGCAGCGCAGCACTGGCGCCCGTGCAGCGGACCGCCTGTCCCTTGCAGCCGGCAGCGGCAGCAACCGGCAGGAAGGACGGGAAATTTTCTCTGCAGGCCGACTTGTCCGGCATGACCGCGAAAAATATCGCCTCGTTCATTGTCCTGGGCAAGGAAGCGGCTGCGGCAGGCCGGCCGCGCGACGCCGAAGTGGCGTTCCTGATGTCGTGCCGGGTGGCCGACAAGCTCAAGGGAATGGACTCCGTCGAGTCCGCCGACGCGAAGTACCAGCTGGGCTGGCTTTATGCGGGACTCGCCTTGGAGGACGGCTCTGCCAGAGCCAGCCGCGCCGAGCTGCGCAGGCGCGCCCAACGCCTGTACGCCGACAGCCTGCGCACGTACCTGGCCAGGTACGGCCAAGCCCATGAAAAGTCACGGTTCGCGGCCGAAGGGCTCAAGGCGCTGGGCCAGCCGGTCAGGTCGGCGCAGGAGGGCACTTCACCGCCTTCTCAAGCCTTGATGCCGCCATCGCAGGCCCGCCGCAATGAGGCCGCACAAGCAGCGCTGCCGGCGCCGCATGGGCCGAGCACGGCAGCGCCGCCCGGGCCGAGTTTTGACTGCGCCAAGGCGCGCTCGATGCCCGAGAAGATGATTTGTTCGGACGCCGAGCTTGCCCGGCTCGACCGCGAACTGGGCCGGGTGTACGCGCGGGCCAAAAGCGCGGCGGCCGACGGCGCCGCCTTTGGGCGCCAGAACAGCGAGGAGTGGCGCCGGCGCGAGGCAACGTGCCGGGACCGGGAGTGCCTGCTGCGCTGGTATGCCAACAGGCACGATCAGCTGATGCATGTCATTGAAGGGCCGAAGCAGGAGCCAGCGCCATCAACGGTCTCCCGATAAACTATTTTGTGGCGACGCTGAGCTTTGCTTCGTTTGCCGCCCTGCCCATATCGGCAGCGGAATCAAGCAAGTCGGCCATATCCTAATGTCCACATACCTTTGGAAGGTGCTCTACAGCCTGAAGCAGCAGCAGCGTGCCGGAAGTCGCCAACGACGAGACACGCGAGTATTCGACCGCCTCGATGTCTGAGCTGAAGAAGATGGTGGGCATCAGCGTGTTGCTGGGGTTGTCCCAACAGGTGCGCGATGGCGGCATGAACCTGCCCAGGCCAGGCGCACGGCGTGACAGCCAAGGCAGCCTCCACGGCAATCAGCCATACCTGCAGTGAGAGCCTGATGCGGGACACTGAACATAATTCTCAAAGGTAGCCAATTTTGCAAGAGGGAACACCTTCCACGAATTATCATTACGTTAGCCCCCAAGAAGCCCGCACGCCATGAAACGCATACCCGAGCAGCCCGACCGGGAAAACCGCATCGCCTTCGAGATCGTCGTGGATGCCTACGACGCGGCGGAACGGGCCATGGGCTGGTACTGCTACCTCCAAGACGAACTGCAAGTGCCGTTCAAGGCGACGTGCCGGTCAGCTCGCGCGACGTCACCGCTGGAAGTCGGCGTCGAGGTCGAAGTGGTCGACCTGGCAAGCGAAGACGACTGCATGTCTGAGATCTTCGTACTCGTCAGGTACGCAAAGTCCCGGCTTGCCGTGCCACTCGAACAGCTTGCGTGTCATGCGCTGGATAAGCAAACGTGCCAGGCCGTTGCCGATTGGCACTATTGGGTGGCACGTGGCTACGAATACTGACGGCGGGCCTGCTCACCGCCCCGATCTGCTCACCAGCCAACACCGATCCGGCCATGAGGTTGAACGACGACGAATTCCTCGACGCGTGCCAGAACATCGAAGCTGGCCTGAAAACACAGTATGAGCGACATCCAGGTCTCACGGACGAAAGATGCGCGTTCGCGCTTGGCCTGGCCAAGATCGCGGTGAAACAGCGGTTTGGATGTGCAAGGAACGAGTGCTGCAAAGTGGGTCCGGACCAGCAGGGAATCATCGACGGGTGCGTCGAGTGCGCGGCAACGCGCGTGGACAACGCCAATGGGCCAACACACCACGTTGTATTGCAGTCTCTGGCGGTATAGAGCACGATGGCCGTCAGTACAGCACATTCCTGTGCAGAGCCTGTAGGAGGTGCCCGATCATGCAGATGTTGATTCCTGAAGTGACCACGGACGTATTGCAGGCCTTTGCCGACGCGTGGAATCGCCACGATGTCGATGTTCTCATGTCGTTCATGACAGAGGACTGCGTCTTCGAGTCCTCTGCTGGCGCTGATGTCTGCGGCACCCGGTACGTTGGCAGACAAGCCGTGCGAGCGGGCTTCGCGCAGGTCTGGGGGGTCTTTCCCGATGCCCACTGGGGCAATGTGCGCCATTTTGTCCATGGAAACCGAGGCGTCTCCGAGTGGACGTTCACGGGAACACGTGCGGATGGAACCCGCGTCGAAGTTCATGGTTGTGATCTGTTCACCTTTCGCGACGGCAAGATCTTGCTGAAGAACTCTTACCGCAAGAACCGTCCACCCAGTGAGAACTCAACGCGATGACACCCGCCCCTTCGTTTTACCGGCCTTTCCTCAGCAGCCGGTGAACTGAAGTGTTGAAGGTCAGGTATCCGGAAATTTGAAGGTGAGCGTCCAGTCTTTTGGCGACCGTCCATTGATCGTTAGAAATGCAGCATGTGATTCCGATCGTCCGTGTCGGCTTGACTTCCAACCGAATTGATGTGCAGTCAATGATCGTTCATGACCGGCTCTTGATGGCCCGATAAGTTCGTTCGAATCGACAATGTGTGCGGTTGCCGAGCGGACAGTCGAGCTGTAGCAGTGACGCGCGCTTCGAGCGGACTCCTCGGAGTCAAAGAATGATGCGGTTCTACGCATCTCATTACACACAAATCCCCGTTTCGCTGTAGCTCCTGGCGTAGCGGGCACCTTCCACGAAGACGGCAATTTCCTGCAGGCCCAACCATAGCGTTCTGGCACCGGGCTCACCATCGCCTTTTCGCCCCAAAAACCCGCCTCGCCGGGCAATCAGCCGGATGACTTCGTTGAGTCCGGGCATCTTTTTCGGTATCGGCTTTTTGTTCAGGATGTACGCCGCACGCCACTCGTCGGGCTCAAACACCAGTTCGGCATCGAGCTCGGGCACCGTGCGCCCCAGCCGCATCAAGCGGTTGATGCGCCAGGCAATGACCAGGTATATCGCCAGCGCTGACTCCAGCCGGTCTTTGTCGCTCAGCTGCAGCCGCTCGACTCGGCAGCCCTCCTTGAGAATCAAGAAAAAAAGCTCGATTTCCCAGCGCGAGCGGTACCAGTCGATCAGCTCGCTGGCCTGTTCCAGTGTGCTGGCCACGCGGTTGCTCAGCAGCCGCCAGACCACGGGCTTGACGCCTGCCGGGGCGTTGACCTCCGAGGCCACCAGGCAGCTGACCTCGATGACTCCCTTGTCCCTGTCGCTCAGCTGGACGCGCTCAATGCGGATGTCCTGCTCGACCGTGCGGCTCTTTCGGCCCCGCCCGGCTGGCAGCATGAAGCGGATGCGCCCCAGAGAAGTTTGCACCATCACCCGGTCCCACAGCTTGTCCCCGCCCGGCAGCACCCGGTTGTGCTGGCTGCGCACCAGGTAGTCGGCCGGGTAGCCCAAGTCCCGCGCCTTGACCATCAACTCCAGCATGTCCGACTCGCGGTCGCCGATGCACACATGGCGCGTTTGGGGCAGCTGCTGGGCACTCTCAGCGATTCGCTCGTAGCTCTCAATCCAGCGGGTGCTTTCGCACGGCCCGCCGCGCTTGCCGTCTGCTGCCTTGAATTCGCGCGCCCACGTCCAGGCATTGAATACGCCCAGCGGCTCGCGCTCAGGACTCACAACATAGGTGGGGTGCAAATACAGCCCGCGCTGGGCCTCGTAGTTCAAGGGCCCCAGACCCTCGATGTCCTGTCCGTGGTAGTCCAGCTCGGTTGTGTCCTGAAGGCACAGCACCACTTGGTGCTGTGCCATGCGCGCCTGGCTGGCCTGCAAGTGGGGCGCGAGCACCTTGTCCCAGCTCACCTCTTCGTTGCACAAAAACCGGTAAGCCGCTGCCGTTTCTGCCCAACTCTGGCAAGCGCCGGGAATGCTGGCCGAGGGCTTTTGCCCCAGTCGCTCTGCCAGCAGCACGGCGCGCCGGTTCAGGCGCTCATCGCCCAGTTCGATCGTCTTGAACTCTTCATCGCCCCAGCCCATTGTTGCTTCCTTGACCGTTTAACTTCACCAAACCCCAAGTCTATCGGCTCAACTATGTGTGTAATGGGATGGGTTCTACGGCTGCACAGCAGTACGCGCATTTCGACCTTAATTATCCGGTTGATCTGCGCAATCCGCAGTAGACACGTCGTTGACGACGACACCCAGGCCGCAAAACGAAGTTGTCCAAGTTGTTCGCGTTTCTTGTGGATAACTTTGTTGATGAGGGGCCAAAAATCCATCCAAACCAAGTCAGGGCGCGGCTTGCGCAAGGCTGCCTGCATTTTACGCAGTGCTGCGGGTCAAGAAATGGTTGTTACTGCGTCAAGGGCATCCTTGACGGCAACGTAACACCAAAAGGGTTGGTGCTGACCACTGCCCATCGCGGGAGTCGCTCCAGGGTGTGCAAGTCGCGCTTTTTATTGCCGGCCTCAGTGAGCTTTGACCCCTGTTCGCCAATGCGTCAAGCCCTCTAGCAAACCGTACAACGAAGGCGCGCACCCCCCAGGCGCAGTACGATACGTGCTGCTACAACTTTAGAAAACCCCGACATGAATGAACTCATCAAGCTCCGCCAGCAAATCGCCGAGATGGAAAAGCAGGCCGCGGATCTGCAGAAAAAGAACCGGCCCGCCGTGCTGGCCCAGTTGCGCGAGCAAATGGCCGCCTACGGCATCACGGCTGATGAACTGAGCCGTCCGGCGGCCAAAGCCACCAAGCCCAAGGCGACGCTGGCCAAGCCTGCGGCGAGCCCGACCAAGGGCAAGAAGCCCGTAGTGCATTCGCCCGCGAAATACCGCGGCCCCGAAGGCCAGGAGTGGAGCGGCCGGGGAACGGCGCCCAAGTGGCTCAATGATTTGCTGGCGGGCGGCAAAACCCGGGACGATTTACTGATCCGACAGGACACTGCAGCGTAGGGCACAGGGCAGGGCAGCAACAGCGTCATGACAGGCGGCTTGAATCGGGCCACCTTTGCATGCATGGCGTCAAGCTGCCCGCAAAAAAAAGCCTCAGCACATGAACGCGCTGAGGCTTTTGTCTTGGTTGCGCGGGCAAGATTTGAACTTACGACCTTTGGGTTATGAGCCCAACGAGCTACCAGGCTGCTCCACCGCGCGGAAATTTCGAAAGCGACTTTGCCTGAAAGGCTTGATCGCTGTTGTGCTTGTTATGCTGTTACTTCACAGTACAGGGCATTTGCAGGACACTTCCATTGTACGGCAGCACTGGGGTTGGTTTTTCATCGCCTGAAAACCCAACTTCAGCGATGACACCCGTGCCTTGATGGCCGCAGGCTAGATACCAGCACGGCAGCTAGCCAGCTAGCCAGCTAGCCAGCTAGCCAGCTAGCCAGGGTATGAAAGCTTACTCGGCTTGCACTGCAAGCTTGCTCCGAAAGCCTTGGTGAGCCTCACCAGAAATAACATCGGCAACTCAATGGCCCAGCCACCGGACTTGCCAAGCGAAAAGATCAGGCTGCTGCGCGCCAGCAAGTTCAGGGCAATTTGCGCGCGGATGAAAGCACTGAACGTTCATGGACAGCTCGGTCGGTGTTGATGGTAAAACTGGATGCTGAATGATTTCGGCGGGACCGTGCGTTTCTACCGCTGGACACGCAGGTTGCGGGTAAGGAATGATGTTGCCCACGCGTCCTGAAGCATAATTTCAAGGGTGTGGGTGCCAAAGCATTCGCACAGAGTCAGGTGATCGGTCAGTTTCGCATGCGACGGCGCTACTTTTCGTGTGTGTTGTGCTTTCGGGACTCCATCGCTTTTGTTTTTGTGTTTTTCGAGGAGTCCCCTTCATGGGCAACAAACTATACGTCGGCAACCTGCCTTACACGGTGCGTGACGAAGACCTGCAGCAATCGTTTGGTCAATTCGGTGCTGTCACCAGCGCCAAAGTCATGATGGAGCGCGACACGGGTCGATCCAAAGGCTTTGGCTTTGTCGAGATGGCCAACGACGCCCAAGCACAAGCGGCCATCAACGGCATGAACGGTCAGCCTCTGGGCGGGCGCAGCATTACCGTGAACGAAGCCCGTCCAATGGAGGCACGTCCTCCACGTACCGGCGGTTTCGGCGGTGGTGGCGGTGGAGATCGTTCTGGCGGAGGCGGTTATGGTGGCGGTGATCGCTCTGGCGGTGGCGGCGGCTATAGCGGCGGCCGTTCGGGTGGGGGCGGCTATGGCGGTGGGGACCGTTCGGGTGGCGGTGGTTACGGCGGCGGCGGTGGTGGTGGTCGCGGCGGCTACTAAGCCCGGCATACCCGGTCAACGGCAAAGATGGCGCTTGACACCAGCGTCCCTGGCCTTGCGCTGAGCACAGCATAAAAGGCTTCCAAACTTCGGTTTGGAAGCCTTTTTACCTTGAAGGGCCTGTGCAGGTTGGCACCCACACAGAATTGACCCCCTACTGTCGATTTATGTTTTACCCTTCCTGCAAGCCGCAATCCCCGCGCAGCGCAAGCATTCCAGTGTATGAAAGCGAAGACAGCCAGCATGGATAAGACCTTCATTGCCGGCGACCCGCGTACCATGCGCCTGAAACCTTTGTCCAACAAACTTCAACCACGACAAACCGCTTTGCCCATGGACAACCTTTCTTCGTACACCCCGCCCAAGGTCTGGTCTGGCCTCAAGGAAAGCGGTGGCCGCTTCGCCAGCATCAACCGGCCGACCGCAGGCCCGACCCATGACAAGGCGCTGCCGGTCGGGCGCCATCCGCTGCAGCTGTATTCGCTGGGAACGCCCAACGGCGTCAAGGTGACGGTGATGCTCGAGGAACTGCTGGCCGCGGGGCACACCGGCGCGGAGTACGACGCCTGGCTGATCCGCATCCAGGACGGCGAGCAGTTCGGCAGCGGTTTCGTCTCGGTTAACCCCAACTCCAAGATCCCGGCGCTGCTGGACCGCAGCGGAGCGGCGCCGGTTCGGGTGTTTGAGTCCGGCGCTATTCTGCTGTACCTTGCCGAGAAATTCGGCGCCTTTCTTCCCTCAAGCGGCGCCAAGCGTGCCGAATGCCTGTCGTGGCTGTTCTGGCAGATGGGCAGCGCGCCTTTTCTGGGCGGGGGGTTTGGTCACTTCTACGCGTATGCGCCCACAAAAATTGAGTACGCGATCGACCGGTACGCGATGGAGGTCAAGCGCCAGCTGGACGTGCTCGACCGTCGCCTGGCCGAGAGTCCTTTTCTAGCGGGCGACGAGTACACCGTGGCCGACATGGCGGTGTGGCCTTGGTACGGCGCGCTGGTCAAGGGTCAGCTCTACGAAGCAGGCGAATTCCTGCAGGTTCAGGCGTACCGCCATGTGCTGCGCTGGACGGACCAGATCGCCCAGCGTCCGGCCGCCCAGCGCGGCCGCATGGTCAACCGCACCATCGGCGCGCTGTCCAGCCAATTGCACGAGCGCCACGATGCCGGCGACTTTGACACCCGAACGCAGGACAAGCTGGCCGCGCCGCCTTGATGCTCAGTTGACTTTCCTGTCCTGTCCTGTCCTGTCCTCCAAGCGGAATGCAATCATGATCACCCTGTACGACTGCGCCACCGCGCCCAGCCCGCGCCGCGCCCGCATTTTTCTCGCCGAAAAGGGCGTTGCCTACGAGACGGTCCAGGTGGACCTGAGGAATTCCGAGCAATTGAGCGTTGCCTACCAAAAAATCAATCCGCAGTGCACAGTCCCGGCGCTGCGCACGCCAGAAGGGGAAGTGCTTACCGATAATGCGGCGATCACGGCCTACCTGGAGGCGCGTTACCCGCAGCCGCCGCTGCTGGGCGCCACCCCAATTGAAAAGGCGCACATTGCCAGCTGGAACTGGCGCGTCGAGTTTGAAGGGTTGCTCGCCGTCGCCGAAGCGCTGCGCAACAGCGCCCCCAGCATGGCCAACCGGGCGCTGCCCGGACAGGTGGACTACCCGCAGATTGCCGAACTGGCCCAGCGCGGCTTGGTCAGGGTGCAGCAGTTTTTTAGCATGCTCAACGACCGCCTGGCCGGGAGCGACTTCATTGCCACTGACAGCTTCTCCGTAGCCGACATCACGGCCGTGGTGGCTGTTGACTTTGCACGCGTGGTGAAGCTCAAGCCCGGTGAACAACACCCGCACCTGCAGCGCTGGCGAGCGGCGATGTCCCAGCGGCCATCAATGTCTTTGTAGACGCTTAAAGCGCAATTGATCAGCGTGATGACTTGTGGCCTGCGGCACCAAGCCTTGCCTTTATGGCGCACTCGCGCTAAATTGACCGACCACAAACGCTGCAAATCGCAAGCAGCCTGGCGCCGAACCATTGACCGTTATGGTGCCCGCGTCAAGGCTGCGTAAAAATCCCAAACGGACGTCACACACATGAGCCATCTAGAACACAGCCCGGTCAAGGCGGAACTGGACCGTCTCACCATGAAGTTCTTCCATGCTGTGTCTTTCGAGCCCGGCGAAGCGCCTTCGTACGCAAGCATTGCGGCCTTGTTCATCGAACGCGGCTTGCTCATCAAGAACGTCGGCTCTGCACCCGAGATCTCATCCGTTCAGGAGTTCATTGCGCCACGCGAGGCGCTGGTGAGCTCGGGCACGCTCACGCGGTTTCATGAGTCCGAGATTCTGGGAATCCACCGTGATTTTCGGCAACGTGGCGCATCGATTCAGTGCCTACGCGAAATCCGGCACATTGAACGCAAAGCCGTTCAAAGCCCGAGGGCTGGAAGATGAGTGCCATGGCGTGGGACGACGAGAGGCCCGGTCTTTGCGTCGCCGAGTTGACCGAGCATTCAAGATGAACTCAGCGGCTGCCAGTGAACTGAACATAATTCCAGAAAATGCTCAAACTTCTCAGTAATTGTCAATGCTAAGTTCAGATGTCGCATTCCCTGCAAAGTAGAAATGTCGCTTAACTGATCTTGATCGAATCAAACTCACACTGTTGTCCCTGTGCAGACTTTCAGGACTGCAAGTTCAAGGTCTTCTGGCGTGAACTGACTTGAGAGCTTCGTGCCCGGTTGAGCTTTTTGTCGATACGGGGCTTTTCCCTGATTGGTTCGCGAGGGGGTATCTGATTTGTGCCGGTCATCACGCTGGGCCTGCAGGATCTGTACCGCCTGCAATACGTGGCTGAGTCGTTTGTTTTCGACGATCGCACTTGTGTCCATCTGCGCCAACCGGTCGTAGCGTTCGTACGCCAGGTTCGCGCCATCGGCCCTCAGTTCAATCCGGCCGTCGGGGTATTCGAAAACATCGATATAGCGGTGAATCAAGGAACGGTTGACCGGCGTGTCCTTAAGCAGGTAAATCACCCGGTCATGCTGCAGCGTCAGAGACTGCGAGACCTTTCGCTGAAGCCGCCAGGTAAACAGCAGGTCCAAGTCTTCATCGTCGCGCACGGGCCGGTGCGCATCGAATTGGCTTTTCGGCGGCTTGGCAAAGCGTGCGTTGAAGTCGGCCATGAAGTGCGGTGCGAACGCGTTGGCGGCCTCGCGCGTGTTGATTCCGCGCAGGCGCAGCTCTTTGACCAGGCGGTCCTGCAGCGTCAGGTTGGCCCGCTCGACGCGGCCCTTGGCCTGGCTGGAGTTGGCGCACCAGATGTCAATGTTCAGCTCGAAGAGCACACGCCCGAACTGGGTGGTTCCGCGGCCAAAGTCGGTTGAGTCGCGCACCGAGCGAAAGATGCTGGCCTTGTCGCTGTAGAACGCCACAGGCTTGCCGTGCTGCTCAAGGTAGGCGCGTGTGGCTTCGAAGTAGGCAAAGGCCGATTCGGTGGGCACGAAGTGCAGTTGCATCAGCCGGCTGGTGGCGTCATCGATATACACCAGCAGCGTGCAAGGTGCCGAGCGAGACTCGAACCAGGCATGATCACTGCCATCAATCTGGATGAGTTCGCCAACACAGGCGCGGCGGTTGCGCGGCTGGTAGATTTTGGCTGCGCGCTGTTTGCGCGGCGTCCACAATCCGGCCGCAATCATCAAAGCTCGCACGGTCTCTACGCTGAGCTGGAGCCCATGACATTCAATGAGCTTCTCACAGGCCAACGTCGGGCCGAAGTCCGGGTAACGCGCCTGGATCAGGCCAAGGGCGCGTTGCGCGACTCCAGGGGCCAATTGGTGGTTGCTGGGGCGGCCTCGTTTGCGCGAGACCAGCCCTTGGACACCGTCGTGCTTGTAACGCTGAACTAGCCGCTCAAGCTGACGTCGGCTAAGCCCGAGTTGCTCGGCAGCCTGGCCGACACGCGCCATGCGGTCCACCACAGCCTGGACGGTCTTGAGACGATCGGTTTCGCGCATGGACATGGTAATAGTTGCCGTAGGAGTTGACATCACTGTTCCTCGAGCCCAGAAACTGGACGAGGCAACAATGCGCCATTTCTATTTGGGACAAATGCGACATTACTATTTAGCGCCTACAGTAATATATTCCACGACATCTCTTATGTTAAGTATGCTTACAATTTATTCTCACTCGGTGCCTGGCTTGATATCGCGCAGGCCTGCCTTTCAAAAAAGTTGCTGGCGTGGGCACTGCGGCCGTTGACGACTTGCCACAAACTGGACAACGCGTAAGCCGGCAAAAAGAACAGTCCCCACTGCTCGTACTGCCGAACGTGCGCATGTTCGTGCGCTCGCAGGACGCACAGCGTTGACTGGTCAATTCCCACGATGGCATGGCCCAGCGTCATGGCGCCAAAGCCTACTTGCTCTGGCAGTCTGGCGACGATGCGGCCAAGCCAGCCGCCGTGAAACTCGGCCACCCCCGCCACGAAACGCAGCCGGCCGCCCAAGCAGAGCATGACCAGCCCGGCAGCCAGGCCGAGCAGCGTGTTGGGCGCGGCCCATGCATAGGCAATGAGACGAAACAAAAATCGACGGATGTGCATTGATGGCCTGACGTGAATGCGCCGTGGACTCTGGCTCAGTAGCCATTGTCGGCCCGGTCGCACGGTTTCGTGCCTGGTTGAAGGCGAGTTCAGCCAACACAAGGTTGGGTATCCAGCAAAGCCACGCGATAACCGGATAGGCATTTTCAAAGGGGATACCCTACACCATGGATGCCCGCATCCAGAGCCTGAGCGTTCCGGCGGCGAATGTAAGCGCGAAGTTGCGCACCATCAAGCCAGATACCAACTGCCGGCTTACGTTAACCGCGCCATGCTTTTTCTGAGGTAAGTTGCCGTAAGACTGGTGCCATTGCGCGCAACGTCCACGGGGGTTCCGCTTGCAACGATTTTTCCTCCTGCCGTGCCTCCTCCTGGCCCCAAGTCAATCACCCAGTCACACGCGGCTATCACCCTCATATCGTGCTCCACGACAATGACGGTGTTGCCGGCGTCAACCAGCCCCTGCAGCTGAGAAAGCAACTTATCGACGTCGGCGGCATGCAGGCCCGTGGTGGGTTCGTCAAGTACATACAGAGCGTCACCGCGCTGTGCCCGCTGCAATTCAGTGGCAAGCTTCACGCGCTGTGCTTCACCACCCGAGAGCTCGGTCGCCGGCTGGCCCAGACGCAGGTAGCCCAGGCCGATGTCGCTCAGCAGCTTAAGAGGCTTCGCAATGACGGCTTCATTACAGAAAAACGCTTGTGCGTCTTCAACCGTCATGTGCAGGACATCAGCAATATTCTTGCCCCGCAGGGTTACCTGCAGTGTGTCCTCGTTGAACCGCGCGCCATGGCACGCAGGGCACGGTGCGTACACGCTGGGCATGAAAAGAAGCTCGACCGATACAAACCCTTCGCCCTCGCAGGTTTCGCAGCGTCCTTTGGCCACATTGAACGAAAAGCGTCCCACATCGAAGTCATGCGACCGCGCGGCAGGGGTGTCCGCGAAAAGCTTTCTGACATGATTGAACAGTCCCGTGTAGGTGGCCAAGTTGGAGCGAGGCGTGCGGCCAATGGGCTTTTGGTCAACATGCACGAGTCGTTTGATGCCCTCCATTCCGCTCGCGATGCGGCCGCTGGCGCGAGGCAGTGCAAAGTCTTGCAGCGCGTCGAGTTCTTCCTCGGCATGCGGGGTTTCGCTTCCCAGGCTCTCCCGTACCAGCTGAACCAGCGCCTGGGTCACAAGGCTGGACTTTCCCGACCCGGACACGCCCGTTACGGCAGACATCGCTTTCAAGGGAAACCGTGCATCGATGCCAGCCAGGTTGTTCATCGAAACGGCGCTCAGCGCCAGCCAGTCCGTTGGGGTCCGGGGCGTGCGCTGCAGCTCATTCTCTCGGCCGAACAGATACCTTGCGGTCTGGGAGTTGTGCACCTGCTCAAACCCTGCTGGGGGTCCGCTGTACAGCACTTCACCGCCACCTTCTCCCGCTGCCGGACCGACGTCGACCAACCAGTCCGCGCAGCGCATCATGTCCAGGTCATGCTCGACAACGAAGACTGAATTGCCCGAACGCTTCAACTGCTCAAACGCCTCCATCATCGCTTCGTTGTCCGCAGGGTGCAGCCCTGCGGATGGCTCATCCAGCACGTAAATCACCCCGAACAGGTTGGAGCGGATTTGGGTCGCGAGGCGAAGGCGCTGCAATTCTCCGGGCGAGAGCGTCGGGGTCGCCCGGTCGATAGACAGGTATCCCAGGCCAAGGCGTTGGAGCGATGTGATGCGCGCCATCAGGTCGCTCGCCATGCGCTGGGCTGCCATGCGCTTTTCCGGTGACAGGTTGACCGTGCGCCGCACGTCGCTGGCCCCAGCATGTGACGAGCCACCGGCACCCACCCGACGGGCCGTGTCTTTTCGTGCTTCCTCCCGGCTCAAGTTTGCTGGGACCTGTACTTCGGGGATGTCAAATATGCCGCTGGCTGCCGGGGCAAGAATCAAGGCCAGGCGGTCGAGGGACAACTGCGACAACTCGCCAATGTCCAGCCCCGCGAAAGTGACCGAAAGGGATTCGCGCTTGAGGCGCTTGCCGTGACAGAGGGGGCACGCACTGCCGACCATGAAACCTGAGACCCGCTTTTTCATCAATGCGCTGTGTGTGGTGGCAAAGGTGTGCAGTACGTGTTTTCGAGCGCCGATGAATGTTCCCTGGTAGCTGGGTTCGGCGTTGCGGCGCAGGGCTGCGCGCGTCTGCTCTGGGGTCAATCCCGCATAGACGGGTACGGTGGGCTGCTCGTCCGTAAACAGTATCCATTCCCGGTCCTTGGCAGGCAGGTCTCGCCAGGGCGTGTCGACGTCAAAACCGAGTGAAACCAGAATGTCGCGCAAGTTCTGGCCTTGCCAGGCCGTCGGCCATGCGGCCACCGCACGCTCGCGAATGGTCAAGGAATCGTCGGGCACCATGGTCTTTTCATTGACATCAAAGACCCGGCCCAGGCCGTGACACTGCGGACACGCCCCTTGCACCGTGTTGGGCGAAAAGTCTTCTGCGTAAAGCATGGGCTGGCTTGGCGGATACGTTCCCGCCCTTGAAAAAAGCATCCGCACGCTGCTGGAAATGGTCGTCACGCTTCCCACCGACGAGCGGGCGTTGGCAGTTCCGCGCTGCTGCTGCAGTGCGACGGCGGGAGGCAGTCCCTCTATCGAATCCACGTCGGGAACGCCGACTTGGTCGATGAGGCGCCGAGCATACGGAGAGACGGATTCAAAGTATCGGCGCTGCGCCTCAGCGTACAGGGTACCGAACGCAAGCGAGGATTTTCCTGAACCGGAAACGCCTGTGAACACCACCAGTGCGTCGCGAGGAATATCGACATCAACGTTTTTCAGGTTGTGCTCGCGCGCACCCCGGACTCGGACCATGCCCTGGCGAGCGCTTTCATTGTTCAGTAAGCTGTTATTCATTCGTTGTAATTTCTGCTGCAGTCACCGTTCGTCCCGAGTGGCAAAAGGCGGTCGGGATTACGGCAAATGGTTTCCCACTTCGCAGGCATAGTGAAACTGATGTGAGAACTCTCATGACCGCTCAGTTTGCCTTGGTCGCCTGTAGCTTGCCGACTTCCCTGCGGCGGCGTTCGGTGAGATAAAAGTAATTGCTGATGATGTTTGGGTCTGTTCCTAAATGCAGCAGGCAAGAGCCAGTCATCTTTGCAGGCAATATCCGACAAACAAGCGCATAGGGGCGCCGATGAACCAAAATCTGGCCAGAGCGTTCGGCAGCGTCAGGGCAGTACAAGGCTTCCAGGGCAGCAATGGCCGCCTGCGCAGGCTCCTACATCAAGACTTCTGCCGGCGCACTTATTGGCTGGCCTCGTCGCGCCGTCCATGAACTGCCGGCGGCGGCAAGCATGATGAAAACAATGGCCAGCCACTGCACTGCAGCCAGGTGCTCATCAAGCATCAGCAAGCCCAGCAGCGCAGCGACCGCCGGCTCCATGCTGGTCATGATGCCAAACGCTTCCTGCGGCAAGCGCTTCAAGGCCATCATCTCCAGGGAAATGGGAATGGCGCTGGAGATGGCAGCCACGGCCAGGCCAAACAGCAGGATGCGGGGGTCCAGCAGGGCACTGCCCGCATGCCAGACACCGAACGGCACCACGGTGAGAGCCGCCACGGTCAATCCCAACGCCACAGAATGGCCAGCGTGCAGGTGGCTCAAGCGCTTGCCAAAAACGATGTAAGCGCCCCAGCACACTGCGGCTGCCAGTGCGTACATCACGCCTTCGGGGTCCAGGCTGGCAACGCTATGGCCCAAGGGCAGCAGCAGACCCAGCCCCATCACGGCCAGCGCCAGCCACAAAAAATCTATCGGCTTGCGCGAATACATCATGGCCACCGCCAGGGGTCCGGAGAACTCGATGGCGACTGCCACGCCGAACGGAATGGTGCGCAGCGACATGTAGAAAAGAAGGTTCATGAAGCCCAGCGCAACGCCATACTTCAGGATGGCCACCGCATCGGCGCGTAATAGGGGCCAGCGCCAGGGCCGCCACAACGCCAGCAGCAGCAAGGCTGAAAACCCAACGCGCAAGGCGGTCGTGCCCAGGGAGCCTACCTGCGGAAAAAGCTGCTTGGCAAAGGAGGTGCCAATGCCCAGCGCGGTCACGGAGCCGAGCACGGCAAGAATGGGTAAAAGGTTTGCAAGTCGGCGAGAAGTCATCCTTCGAACATAACCCATGCCGTCGCGGGCACTTTCCAGACAGAGGTTGATTGACGCCTGTGTTGCGAACACCAGAAATTCAACCACTATTGACTTGGACAGCGGAAGAACAAAGCGGCGCTAGTGCTTGCTAGCTTGGCTGGTCGGAACCCCCGTAGCTTGCGTCAGCAGGGGTGAGGAAACCGTTATCTGGGCCACGATGTTGTCGCCAGCGTTGGCCTTGAAAAACGAATACGGGTTTCTGTTGACAGTGCCCATGAGCCTCCAATGGCCGCGCAAATTTTGACGAGCCATGGGCGGGTAATTTTTGAACGCAACTCAACCGCGGCTGGATTCAAGACAGCGGCGGTGTGCAGCCAAACAGGTTCCTGTTCGCGCGGTATGCGCTTGGCGTGTAGTCATCACGCAAGCCGCGTTGCCCAGGATGGCGATGGTTGAGAGAACCCTCGCCATTGGTTCCAACAGTTTTAGTCAACGCCTCAGCCTGAGGAGACAAAACATTCGCTCCCTGCGTGACCAGCAGGAGGATGGCGCGCAGCAGGGCTCTAGCGGGTGGCCACCGGCTCCATGGCCACCTTGGATCAGTCCGGCTGCAGGGTCTTTTCCAGGCGCTGGAGGTCAAAGCCCTGGCGCGACAGCCGTGCCAGCAAGGCTTCGTAGGCAACAGGGTCAACTTTTGGGCTTCTGGACAAAATCCACAGGTACTCGCGCTTGGGCTCACTGACGGCCACGAGTTGGTAAGCCGGGTCCAGGTCGATGACCCAGTAGCACTACTCTGCCAGGTAAAAGCGTAGACTTTCTGAATATGGCTGTCTGGAGGGCTCTCCATGGATACCACGATTTCTACCGGGACCGAGTGGCACGAGGATTTTCAAGAATGGCTCCAGCCGTTCCTGGCCGTTTTCAGGCGTTCCGAGCAGCGCTGCTGGGCACCGCTGTATCTGCAGGGACTCCTGGGAGCGGGAGCGCGCAAGAGCGTCGAACCCATGGCCGAACGCGTGTGCCCCGGACAGACGCAGCAACTCCACCACTTCGTTTCGACGTCGCCGTGGTCGACTGCCCCGTTGGAGCAGGTGCTTCGCAAGACGGCTGATGCCTTGGTAGGCGGCAAAGACGCCGCACTGATCGTGGACGACACGGCGCTTCCCAAGCAGGGCAAGCACTCGGTGGGGGTCAAGCGCCAGCACTGCGGCGTGCTCGGCAAGCAGGCCAACTGCCAGGTGCTGGTATCGCTTACCCTGGCGCGCAAGGAGGTGCCCGTACCGATCGCCCTGCGGCTGTACCTGCCCGAAGACTGGGCGCAAGACCAGACGCGTCGCGCAGCCGCCAAGGTGCCCGAGTCGCTCGGGTTCGAGACCAAGGGCGACATCGCGCTGGCTCAGATCGATGCCACGCTGGCCGATGGCGTGCGCTTTGGCATGGTGCTGGCCGATGCGGGCTATGGCAGTTCGGCAGGCTTTCGCGCTGGGCTTACGCAGCGAGGGCTACGATGGGCAGTGGGCGTGCAGCCCACGCAGAAGGTCTATCCAGCTGATGTGCGGCTCGATGTGCCGGCCGATCCCCCGGTGGGGCGCCCCGCCAAGCATCCAAGACCTTCAGTACCGAGCGTGTCAGTGGTGCAGATGATTGAAACATTGGGTTCCAAGGCCCTGCGGCGCTGTTCCTGGCGCGGCGGCACCAAAGGCATGCTCAGCGCGCGCTTTGCTGCTGTGCGGGTGTGCGTTGCTGACGGCGCGCTGGTATCGCATTGGCAGCATCTTCCGGGCCAGGCCGCATGGCTGGTGTGCGAAGTGCGCTCCAGTGGCGAGCGCAAGTATTACTTCACTAACCACCCGGCTGACACGCCGCGCATAACGCTGGTGCGCGCGATCAAGGCCCGCTGGGCATGCGAACAGGCGCTCTAGCCAACTCAAGGACGAACTTGGCCTGGACCATTACGAGGGCAGATCCTGGCTGGGACTGCACCATCACGCGCTGCTGAGCATGATCGCATTTGGCTATTTGCAGCACCGACGCCTGGCGAGTGCTTTACAGGCGGGGAAAAAAACCGGCATCCAATGCACCGGGTCCCCCGCCACAGCCGTCATTGCCGGCGGTACGCCGCGCCATCATCGCCATGCTTCATCCCGTGATTTACGTTCGGTGCCCTCACTGCAGCGCCACGATAGACCTGCGTCGGCGTGAGTGACATGGCAGAGTAGTGTTAACTGCTTTTACTGTTCCACTGCACCTCAGACCCCTTCATCCACCGCTTCGGATCCAGCCTGAACGAGCATGTGCATTTCCATGTGTGCGTGGTCGATGGGGTGTTTGAGGAGGTGGCGGGCGATGCCGATGCCGATGCCGATGCCGATGCCGATGTCGATGACAAAGCATCCTCGCCGGGCGTGATCTTCCACCCAGCCAGCGGGATTGATGCGCCGGCCGTGGCCCAGGTGCAGGCTGATTTGCGCCGTCGCATCCTGCGCGCCTTTGTCGGCCGGGGCCTGCTGGAGAGTTGTGAGGCCAAAGACATGCTGGCCTACCAGCACAGCGGCTTCTCGGTCGACGCCGGTGTGTGCATTGAGGCGCACGCCCGCGCAGCACTGGAGCGGCTGCTCAGCTTCCCAACCCCGCGCGCGGCAGGCGTTCATGAAGAAACTATTACTTTCCGTTATGAAGCGCGGGCTTTATATTTTGTTTCTTGTGAGGTATTGCGCCCGGCCACCCTTGGCCATGGACCACCTGCGCAAAGAGGGCGCCGCCCTGGTGTACCGCTGCGCCAAACAACACAGCGAGCCTACGGGCGACAAGCGCGGCGCCAAGGTGGACGAACTGACGCTCACGCCGCTGGAGCTGATCGCCCGCATCGCCGCCCTGGTGCCACCACCACGCACCCACCGCCATCGCTATTTTGGCGTGCTGGCTCCGAACTCGCCACTGAGGGCAAGCGTGACGGCTTTTGCTACACCGGCGCATCCGGCCACGCAGGCCGAGCCAGCCGCCACGGGCGAGGGCAAGGGCGCGCCTGGTGTGGTGCCACTGGGCAATGCAGCCCCAACCCAGCCCGAGCCTGCCCAGCCGATAACACCCAAGCGCTCACCGGCGCACTACCTGTGGGCAATGTTGATTGCCAGAATCTACGAGGTTTTCCCGCTGCTGTGTCCGATGTGCGGCGGGCAGATGCGCCTGATCGCCTTCATCACCGAGGGCACACAGGTCAGGAAGATCCTCGATCACATCGGCGTGGAATCCGAGCCCCCGCACATCGCCTCGGCACGCGGGCCGCCGCTGTGGGAGGACTGTGGTGATGCGCAGATGGATGACGGGGCGCAAGTCGAGCCGGACTGGGGAGCCGACTGGGATGGGGCAGCGCAACCCGCACCGGACTTTGATGTCGATCAGCGCGTCAACTGGTGACAGGTCAAAGCGGCGTTTCAGACTCGCTGCGGGCTAGGCCTGCGTTCGTTGCCGAGCGCAGACTGTTTGGCGCGCAGGGGTGTCGCCAATCACGTGGTTCAGCGGCTCAAACCTCAGGGTGCGGGGGCGTTTTGGCACGCCCGACCCGTGCCATACTTGGGCTTATGCGATTGAATTTCCTATCCGTAGGGCAGCCGGAGCCCGATTCCGTCCGCAGCGCGAGTGTGCACACCGACGCCGAGACGGCCGATCCGTTGGACCGCCAGGGCGTGAAGTCGGTCGAGGTTGCCGGGCGCATCCTCGAAGCCCTCATGGCCCGTCACATCAGCGTGTCCCTCAAGGACCTCAGCACGGAAACGCGCATTCCCGCGGCCAAACTCCATCGTTATCTCACCAGCCTCATCCGGGCGCGCCTGGTCCGGCAGGATGCGCGGACACGGCTGTACCAGCTGGGCGCCTTTGCCATGGAGCTGGGCGCGGCGGCGATGAACTCGTCGGACGCGATGATCGATGCGGTGCGCCGTCAGCGCGTCGTGCGCGACGCCATCGACGAAACCATTTCGCTGTCCATTTGGAGCGCGAAGGGGCCGATCGTCGTCAATGTCGAAGAAAGCAGCCGCTCGGTCCTGCTGACGGTCAGGTCGGGAACCTTGCTGCCCATTTGTTCGACGGGTGCCGGCATCGTGTTCGCATCTTTCCTTGCGCCCCATTTGGCCAACGCCCTGGTCTCAAATGAACTGGAGGCGAAGGATCCCGATCAGGAACCCATCGTCGCGACCCTCGACGAACTGAATGAACTCAGGCGCACTGTAAAACAGGACATGTTTTTCGTGAACAAAGGGCACCTGCTATCGGGCGTCATGGCGATCGCGACGCCGCTGTTCGACCATGCCGGTCGCGTCATCGCCGTGCTGTCTGTGGTGGGCCGCGAGAGCCACTTTACACCCGAACGGGAAGCGAGCGTCATCGCCCAGATCCTGCAATTCGCTGGGCACAAGCAGGGCCGGTGACAGCCGCCCATCGTCAAATTACGAAATGCGGAATGCATTGAGACGATACTTTTTGACACTGCCGAGTAGACACTTTGTAATGGCATCCAGTTAACAGCCATTTAAAAGGATCGGTGATGCCAAAATTTGCAAAATTCAAAGCGGCCGCGGTGCAGGCGGCGCCCTGCTTTCTCGATACGCCCGCTACCATGCAGAAAGTTGGCAAGCTGGTTCGCGAAGCCGCTTCCGCCGGCGCCAGCATTGTGGTTTTCCCCGAAGTATTCGTCTCCGGCTACCCTTACTGGAACTGGCTCAAGAATCCTCTCGACGGCAGCGCCTGGTTTCAGCGTCTTTACTTCAGCGCCATCGACGTGCCCGGTCCGGAGGTCGAAGAGCTTTGCCGCCTGTCCCGTGACAACAATATCCACATTGCCATTGGTGTCAACGAGCGCGGCGCCAAGAGCGTGGGCACGATCTACAACACCAATCTGCTGTTCTCGCCCGAAAAAGGCCTGATCAACCGCCAGCGCAAACTGGTGCCGACTTTCGCCGAAAAGTTGTCGTGGACCGCCGGCGATGCGCATGGCCTGCGCGTGTCGGAAACCGAGATCGGTCCGATCGGCATGCTGGCCTGCGGCGAGAACACCAACACGCTGGCGCGCTTCGCGCTTCTCGCCGAAGGCGAACTGCTGCACATCGCCAATTTCGTCGCGTTTCCCTTCGTTTCGAGCTACGACATGCCGTCCGCCATCAAGACGCGCATCGGTGCGCATTCGTTCGAAGGCAAGGTGTTCAGCATCGTCGCGTGTTCGGCCATGTCGCCCGAGATCGTCGATGCGATTGCCTCGAACGACGAAGAGCGCGAGCGCATGTCCGGCTCGCCCAACGCGTTCTCGGCGATTTTTAATCCGCACGGCGTGATCATCTCCGACCCCCTGGTGGACGTCGAAGGCATCACGTATGCCGACATCGACCTGGCCGAGTGCATCGCGCCCAAGCAATACCACGACATCCTGGGCCACTACAACCGGTTCGACATTTTCAGTCTTCAAATCAACCGCACCGAGCAATCTCCGATTCGGTATATCGGCGATGCCACAGAGCCCTCCGGCGTCGGCGCTTCCGAGCATGAGACCGCGCCTGCCGCAATTCCGGCGCAATAAATACTCAATTTTTTAGTCACGGCACCCGCAACCCGAGAGAGACCCATGGCCACTTTTCACCTCCGTTTCGTCCAAATCTTGTCCGTTGCCGCACTGGGCATGGCAACCACCGTCGTCCATGCACAGGAAAAAATCAGGATAGGCTTCATGCTTCCGTATAGCGGCACTTTTGCCGCCCTCGGCGTCGCCATCGAAAACGGATTCAAACTGTATGTCGCCGAAAACGGAGGCAAGCTGGCTAACCGCGAAGTCGAGTATTTCAAGCTCGACGACGAATCGGATCCGTCCAAGGCGATCCAGAATGCGAACCGCCTGGTCCAGCGCGACAAGGTCGATGTGCTGATCGGTTCCGTGCACTCGGGTGTGGCGCTGGCATTGACCAAGGTCGCCAAGGACAACGACGTCACGCTCATCGTTCCGAACGCCGGCGTGGGCGCCGTGACCGGGGCCCTGTGTGCACCCAACATTTTCCGCTCGTCCTACTCGGCCTGGCAAACGGCATACTCGATGGGCAAGGTCGCAGCCCAGAAAGGCAAGAAAACGGCGATGACCATCACTTGGAAATACTCGGCCGGCGAGGAACAGGTCGCGGCATTCCGCCAGGGCTTCGAGGAAAGCGGCGGCAAGGTGCTGCGCGACCTGAACGTGCCGTTTCCGAATGTGGAGTTCCAGGCCACCCTGACCGAAGCGGCATCGGCCAAGCCGGACGCCATTTTCGCTTTCTTCGCCGGCGGAGCCGCAGTCAAGTTCGTGCAGGATTATGCCGCCGCCGGCCTCAACAGGTCGATCACGCTGTACGGCTCGGGCTTCCTCACCGACGGCACGCTTCAGGCGCAGGGCAAGAGCGCACAAGGAATCCTGACGACGCTGCACTACGGCGATGGCCTGAATACGCCGCGCAACAACGCATTCCGTACCTCTTACGCGAAGACCTACAAATTGCAGCCGGATGTCTACGCTGTCCAGGGCTACGACGCCGCGCAAATGTTTGCGGCGGGCGTCAAGGCAGTCGGCGGCGACGTCAAGCAGAAGGACGCCTTGCGCAAAGCCATCCGCGCAGCCCGGATCGACAGCCCGCGCGGCAGCTTCGTGCTGTCCAAGGCCGGCAATCCGGTCCAGGACTTCTACCTGCGCGAAGCGGTCGGCAACGAGAACAAGGTGATTGGCATCGCCGTCAAGGCCCTGGCCGACCCGGCCAAGGGCTGCCGCATGCTCTGATGCTCGACCGCGGGTGCTCCGCAAGGGCACCCATGTGACTGGAAACCGCGGACGCCCTCCGTGGTTTTGCTTGCCCCCTGTACCGACGGACTTAACCAACTATGGATTTAGCCAACTTTCTCATCCAGCTGCTCAACAGCGTGCAATACGGCCTGCTGCTGTTCATGCTGGCCGCGGGCCTCACGCTGATCTTCGGCATCATGGACGTGGTCAATCTTGCGCATGGAAGTTTTTACATGCTGGGCGCCTACCTGGCGTACTCGCTGTCCGGCGCGTTCGACAGCCTGCTGCTCGCGATTCTGGTCGGCACTATCTTGTCGGTGCTGTTCGGACTGGCGCTGGAGCGGCTGCTGTTTCGCCACTTCTACGACCGCGACCACCTCGACCAGGTGCTGCTGACCTTTGGCCTGATCTACATCTTCGAGGAACTGCGCTCGATTCTGTGGGGCGACGATGTGCATGGCGCCAAAATTCCCGACCTGCTCAGCGCCTCGATTCCGCTGACCGAGACCATGTCGTATCCGGTGTACCGCTTGTTCATGTCGGGTGTCTGCATCGTACTGGCCATCGGCCTGTACCTGCTGATCTCGAAGACGCGCCTGGGGATGAAAATCCGCGCCGGCGCCTTCAACCGCGAGATGACCGAGTCGCTGGGAATCAACATCAAGCTGATCCATGGCGCCGTGTTCGCACTTGGCGTCGGCCTGGCCGCGATTGCCGGCATGATCGCCGCGCCGATCTCCAGCGTCTACCCGAACATGGGTTCGCAAGTGCTCATTACCTGTTTTGTGGTGGTGGTAATCGGCGGCATCGGCTCGGTGCGGGGCGCGCTGATCGCCGCCCTGCTGGTTGGCCTCGTGGACACTTTTGGCAAAGTGCTGTTGCCGCAAGTGGCGGGCATGCTGGTCTATATATTAATGGCGGCCGTGCTGCTGTGGAAGCCGGAAGGGATGTTCAAACAATGATAACGATGCATCGATACGTCCGAATGACTGGTGCGCGGGGGCGTAACTGATGGCCGCTCCCAAAGCCAATCTCGAAACCCTGCCGCGCAGCGTGCAACTGGCACTGATGATGGGCCTGGTCGCGCTGGCTGCCTTCCCGTTCGTCAGCGGCGATTACTACACTGAAATGGTAACGCGCATGATGATCATGGCTATCTTCGCCATGAGCCTCGATTTGCTGCAAGGCGTTACCGGCCTGGTTTCGCTGGGACATGCCGCGTATTTCGGGCTGGCCGGCTATGCGCTGGCCTTCCTGACGCCCGAGTCGGAACCGGTGAACCTGTGGTGGTCGCTGCCGCTCGCCGTGCTCGCGTCCGGGCTGGCTGCGCTGATCGTCGGCTTTTTCGTGGTGCGTACGCGCGGCATCTACTTCATCATGGTCACCATGGCATTCGCCCAGATGATCTATTTCCTGTTCCACGACAACGACTCGCTGGGCGGCTCGGACGGGCTGTACGTTAACTTCAAGCCGATTGCCACGCTGTTCGGCTGGACCCCGTTCGACCTCGACAGCAAGGTCACGATGTACTACTTCACACTGGTGCTGGTGGTCGCGGTCTATGCATTCCTGCGCTGCGTGCTGTGGAGTCCGTTCGGCCGCGCGCTGGCAGGCATCCGCGTCAACGAGCACCGCATGCGCGCCATGGGCTTTGGCACCGTCGGCTACAAGCTCACGGCCTTCACGCTGGCCGGCGCGCTGGCCGGACTGGCCGGCTATCTGACGGGCGTGCAATCCGGCTACGTCAATCCCGAGCTGATGGGATTTCACATGAGCGCGCACGCGATCATGATGGTGATCCTGGGCGGCATGGGCAACTTCGCCGGGGCGATCGTGGGCGCGTTCGCGTTCGAGTACCTGCTGCACGTGTTCAAGGAACTGCCTCAGGTGGGCAGCGTCGACCTCGGCAAGCACTGGCAACTATGGATGGGCATATTCATTGTCGGCCTGGTGGTGCTTGCGCCGCGCGGCCTGCTGGGCCTGTTCGGACGACTCCGCCAAAGCAAGAATGCAAAGGGAGATTCGCATGAGTGAGGTGCTGCTGTCGGCCAAAAACCTGACCAAGCGCTATGGCGGCCTTGCAGCCGTCAATAACGTCTCGGTCGATCTGTGGACGGGCCGCGTCCACGCCGTGATCGGCCCCAACGGCGCCGGCAAGTCGTCGCTGACCAATGTGCTGACGGGCGATGTGCCGCTTAGCTCGGGCACGGTGACCTTGTGCGGCAAGGATGTGACGGGCTGGAGTCCGGAGAAAATTGCGCGCCAGGGCATGGGGCGCAGCTACCAGAAAACCAACATCTTTCTCCCCTTTACGGTGTGGGAGAACGTGCGGCTGGCTTCGCAGTCGCGTACGCCGCAGGCGGCGCGCTGGTTCTCTGACACCCGGGGCAACAGCGCCGGGTTCAGCGTGACCACCGAGCGCGCGACCAGGGCGATTGAGCTGGCCGGCCTGCAACACCGGACCACTGCCATTGCAGGCACCATCAGTCATGGCGAACAGCGACAGCTGGAAATCGCGATGTCGCTGGCGACCGAACCGCGCGTGCTGCTGCTCGACGAACCACTGGCGGGCATGGGCGTGGCCGAGGCTGAACGCATGGTCGAGCTGCTGCTCAAACTCAAGAAGGACCACGCCATCATGCTGGTGGAGCACGACATGGACGCGGTATTCGCCCTTGCCGACCAGTTGACCGTAATGGTCGACGGACAGGTGATTGCCAGCGGCACGCCCGCGGAAATCCGCGCCGACGCCAACGTGCAGGCCGCCTATCTGGGGGAGGAGCATTAGGATGAAATTCTCTCGCATTCACGGCGTCGCTGTTTCACCGCCTGCGGGGGGCGCACAGCCCGCCCCTAGCACGGCCCAACTGGAGTCTTGAGATGGCCGATATGCTGATCAACGCTAAAACCCTGCATACCTATTACGGCGCCAGCCACATCTTGCGCGGAATTGACTTTTCCGTTGCCCGGGGCGAAAGCATCGGCCTGATGGGGCGCAACGGCATGGGCAAGAGCACCCTGCTCAAGAGCATCATGGGGCTGGTCAAGCCAAGGAGCGGGACGGTAGAGATCGCGGGCAAGCCGATGACCGGCCGCGCGCCCTACGAGATCGCCACGCTCGGGGTCGCCTACGTTCCTGAAGGGCGCGGCATCTTCGGCAACCTCAGCGTGGTGGAAAACCTCAAGATGGCCGCCCGCGCCGGAACCCGCGGCCAGCGCGACTGGACCTACGAACGCGTGCTGGAGACCTTTCCCCGCCTAACCGAACGCCTGGGCCACGGCGGCCAGCAACTGTCGGGCGGCGAGCAGCAGATGCTGACCATCGGCCGCGCGCTGATGACCAATCCCGACGTGCTGATCCTCGACGAAGCCACCGAGGGCCTGGCGCCGCTGATCGCGCGCGAGATCTGGCGCATCTGCGGCGTCATCCGCGAAAGCGGCATCAGCAGCGTCATCGTGGACAAGAACTGGAAGCACGTGACCCAGATCACCGACCGCAACGTGATCCTGGTCAAGGGCGAGGTGGTGTTCGAAGGATCGTCCGCGCAGCTGACTTCGCAGCCGCAGTTGCTGGAACAGTATCTTGGGGTGTGAAGGGCTGGCCGGATTGCTGTGTTTTGTAATTGGTGCGATCCCGGTGAGCCAAACCCGTTTTTCATACCGAGAACATGACCCAAGACACCAAGAAATTGCGTGATGACGACATTGCCGGCGCAATTCTCAAACAGGCGCGCAGCCTCCGCCTGTCCCAATTTGTAGTAACCCGTCGCGATGTGGAAGCGGATCTGCCAGCTTGTACGCTTCCTCGGCCGCCTGTTGGGCTCGCGGATCCTTCGTTTGCTGGTATGCCAGGGCCAGGTTGTTGAGTGCAACAGCGTTCTTCGGATGCTGTTTCAACGTGGACTCCAGTTGCTCTGCCGCCGCCTGGAACTGCTTGTCGGCCAGCAGCGTTTCGGCCTTGAACAGCTGTGCCCGCAGGTCATCGGGATGCTGCTGCAACCACTGCGCAAGGCGCGCCGCGGCCTGCTCCTGCTTGCCTGCGGCGCGCAGGGCGTTGACGGTCTTGATAGCACTACTCTGCCAGGTAAAAGCGTAGACTTTCTGAATATGGCTGTCTGGAGGGCTCTCCATGGATACCACGATTTCTGCCGGAACCGACTGGCACGAGGATTTTCAAGAATGGCTCCAGCCGTTCCTGGCTGTTTTCATACTATTTAGCCTTCAAAGATATAGATGTTATCCAACTGAATCCAGTAAGACTCTGCATGCGTTCATGATCTGATTCGAGTGATCGCAAGCCTTTGCTGAGCGCCTTGTCCGCAGCCTCCAGGCTGGCAAAGGCAGTGTTGCCGATACAGTCCTCGCGCAGTGCATCCCAGATGTGCTCGGCTGGATTGATCTCTGGGCTGTAGGGCGACAGCAAGACCAGACGGATGTTGTGCGGAACCTCAAGTTCTTGGGCGATGTGCCAGCCCGCTTGGTCCATCACCATGACGATGTATTCAATCGGGGTGACGTTGTGAGACGGTGGACAAGAACATTGACATCGTGTGCGCGTTCACCCACGGCAGAATCAGGCTATCCATCCCTGCATCGTGTGGACTGACCGCAGCAAAGGCATAACTGAATTTGCGCAGGAGCCGAGCGCCGACCACCGGACGCACTCCAGCAGGAGCCCAGCAACGTCTGGGCTTGCCCAAAAGACCAAAACGCCCCTCGTCTTGAAACATCAATCGAACGCTGCGGCCCTGTTTAGCCTGGCGCACGACCTCTTGGCGTACCAGAGTGCGGAGTTTTTTTAAAGGCGTCCTGTGCCTGCATGTCTGCCTTTGGATGACGTGGTCGGGGTATGACTTTGCGCCAACCATGGCGGTCGAGCATTCGATACACGGTAGACGATGCCACCGCACTTCCCACCTTTTCCTCCATCGCCTGTTTGATCTCGCTGACATGGAGCAGTCCGCCAGCCTGGGCCTTTGTCGTAAACGGAGCCAGTAGTCGACCTTCTTCTGCTGGACTTAAGTGCTGATGATGCCGACCACCACGACCGCGCAAGTCAAACAGGGCATCACCCTCCTTGGCCCAACGCGAATGGATGACATGGACAGTGGCCGTTGACCAGCCCAGAAGTTGGGCTATCTGAGCCGCCGTACTGCCTAACGTGGCGCGAATGAGAACGCACTGAATGCGTTGGTACTCGGCGTGACTGTTGGCTCGCTTGAGTCGATCCGCCAAAGCCGCAATCGTTGGCTTGTCACACGAGATCAGATTCTTCATGCTCGGCTCCTGAAGGGATGGAAGCCATCATACGATCTAATCCATTGAATGCAAAGTGGTATCAGACGTTCCGAGCAGCTCTGCTGGGCACCGCTGTACCTGCAGGGACTCCTGGGAGCGGGAGCGCGCAAGAGTGTCGAGCCCATGGCCGAACGCGTGTGCCCCGGGCAGACGCAGCAACTCCACCACTTCGTGTCGACGTCGCCGTGGTCGACTGCCCCCTTGGAGCCATCCCATTACACACAAGTCACCCATCGTTGAACTGCCGGGCATAACGGGCACCCTCGACGAAGACGGCAATCTCCTGCATGCCCAGCCAAATCGTCCTGGCGCCCGGTTCACCATCGTGCTTTCTGCCCAGAAAGCCGCCGCGCTGGGCAATCAGGCGAACCACGGTGTTGAGCGTGGGCGTCTGCCGGGGCACGGGCTTTTTGTTCAGGATAAACGCCGCTCGCCACTCGTCGGGCTCGAACACCAGGTCGGCCGGTAAATTGGGCAAGGTGCGCCCCAGCCGCATCAGGCGGTTGATGCGCCAGGCAATCACCATGTACAGCGCCAGCGCGGTCTGCAGCCGCTCGGTGTCGGCCAGTTGCAAGCGCTCAACACGGCAGCCTTCCTTAAGCACCAAGAAAAATAACTCAATTTCCCACCGAGCGCGATACCAATCGACGAGTTCCACTGCCGCTGCCAGCGTATTCGCCGTCCGGTTGGTCAGCAGCCGCCAGACCACTGGCTTGGCGCCTGCGGGGGCGTTGACTTGCGAGGCAATGAGGCAGGTCACTTCGAGCTCTCCGCCCTGGCGGTCGGGCAACACCACGCGCTGGGCGCGCACCTCCTGCTCGACCGCGCGGGCCTTACGCCCGCGCCCTGCGGGCATCTCAAAGCAGATATGCCCCAGCGGCGTGCTAGCCATGACAGCATCCCACAGCTTGCCCCCTTCGGGCACCACCCGGTTGTGCTGGCAGCGCACCAGGTAGTCGGCCGCATGGTTCATCTTGCGGGCCATCACCAGCAGCGCCAGGATGTCCGACTCGCGGTCGCCGATGCACACATGGCGCGTGCCGGGCAACTCTGTAGCCTGCTCGGCGATACGCTCATAGCTCTCTATCCAGCGCACGCTTTCGAGCACGCCGCCGCGCGGCGCATCGCTCGTCTTGAACTCGCGCGCCCACGTCCAGGCGTTCATCACCCCCAACGGCTCGTGCTGGGGCGTGACCACGTAGGTCGGGTGCAAATACAGCCCACGCTGAGCCTCGTAGCTCAGCGGCCCCAGGCCCGTTATCGCCTGGCCGTTGTAGTCCAGTTCGGTGGTGTCCTGCAGGCACAGCACCACCGCGTGCTCGCGGATGCGGGCCATCGCCGCCTGGCGGTGGGCCGTCATCACCTCTTCAAAGCTGACCTGCTCGTTGCGCAGAAACCGGTAGGCCGCTGCCGTCTCGGCCCAGTTCTCGCACGCTCCCGGAATACTTGCTCCGGGCTTTTGTCCCAGCCGCTCGGCCAGCAGCACGGCGCGCCGGTTCAGACGCGGGTCGCCCAAATCAATCGTCTCGAATTCCTGTTCCGCCCAGCCCATGCACTCGCCCCTTTTGTCATTGAGCTGCCTATGTTACGAACTTGTGTGTAATGGGATGGGCTGAGCCGTCATAAGCCAGCAAGATTCGCTTGTACATGGCAGACCTTCAAGTGTTAAGAGGGCTGGCGATTACTCCAGCGTGAAGCCGATCTTGAGCGACACCTGCCAGTGCGCCACCTTGCCATCGACCACATGGCCGCGCGTCTCGGTGAGGGTGAACCACTGGATGCTGCGCACCGTTTCATGCGCCCTGGCAATTGCCGTGCTCACGGCCTCTTCAATACTGACGCTGGACGAGCGGGTCAGCTCCAGCAGCTTGTAGACATGGGGTTGCTCATCATATGGCTCCCGGAGTGGATCGGCCTGTCCAGCGAAATCTTACGCGCTGTGCGATGGAACTACAAACACACAGCCACATGGGCAAGCAGCGTTGGCGAGGTGATGCTCGATTCCATGAAGGTCAGAAAGATGGGCAGCATATGTCCCCTACACTGAGCCACCTTGGCAACGCTTGAGCTACCCGCTAAAAAAGCGGCATGAAACCCAACCTGGAGCTACTCAATGATCGAAGCCCTGGTAGCGGGCAGTCGCTTGGCTTGTCGGAACACCGGCACCAGCTCGGGCGGCAGCACCAGGTAGCCCAGTCGAAGTTGCGGGGACAGCGCCTTGGAAAAAGTGCCGATGTAGATCACGCGGCCGTCGGTGTCAATCGACTGCAGCGCGTCGATGGGGCGCTGGCCATAACGGAACTCGCCGTCGTAGTCGTCCTCGACGATCCAGGCGTCGTGGCGCGCTGCCCATTGCAGCAGGTCCAGGCGCCGTCCGATGGGCAACACCCCTCCCAGCGGGAACTGGTGCGATGGCGTCACGTACGCCAGGCGGACACGCTCGTCCTGGGAAAGGCTGGCGGTATCCAGGCCATGCTCGTCCACCGGCGTGGTCAAGCACCTGGCGCCGGTTGCCTCAAAGCAGCGCCTTGCCATCAGGTAACCGGGATCTTCAAAGACAAATGCATCCCCGGCATCGAGCAGCAGCCGCGCGCACGGGTCGATGGCCTGCTGCGATCCATGCACCACCAGGATCTGCTCGGCCTCGCAGGCCAGTCCCCGGGCACGCCGCAAATAGCCCTGCAGGGCGCTCCTGAGCCAGGCGTCACCTTCGGGCGGGACGTAGTAGAGGCTGCGCTGCTGACGCAGCAGTTCGGCCTGGTAGGCACGCCGCCAGACCAGGGTCGGAAAGTCCCGGGAAGCCACCGCGCCGTACAGGAAGTCGAAGCGGACAGGTTCGGCGTCAGGCAATGCCGGCATGCCGATTCCCGTCAGGCGGCGCCCAAACCCGGACAGGGATGGCGCACGCCTGGCGCGCCGGCTTGCATTGGTTCCGGGTGCTGCGGGCGCAGCCAGCGGGCTGGCCACCCGGGCAACCCGCCCCATGGCCGTGACAAGGAAGCCCTCGGCCGCCAATTGCTCGTAGGCGGCGGTGACGGTGGTGCGCGACACCGCCAACTCGGCAGCCAGGGATCTCGTGGAGGGCGCGCGTGCGCCCGGGACCAGCGTGCCGTCGGCAATCTGATTGCGCAGCAGGTCGTAAATTCGGCGTCCGGCCCCGGTGGCGCCGGGGTGGCAGTCGGTTGGCTTGCGAGACTGGACCATGAATAATGATGAAAACTGGATCTTTTAATTGTGCCGGTTGTGGGCGACAGTGACATGGATTACCAACTCATCCATTCATTCACGATGTACATCCCCGACCACTTTGCTGAAACCCGGCCTGACGAACTCGGCCGCATCATCCGCGAGCACCCGCTGGGCATGCTCGTCACACATGGGAGCGCCGGACTCGATGCTGACCACATCCCGTTCGAGTTCGATGCTGGCGTGCAAACGCCTGGCGTTCTTTCGGCCCATGTGGCCCGTGCCAACACGCTGTGGCAGCGCTGCCCCACGGGCACGCCGGTCATGGTCGTGTTTCGCGGTGCCGAGGCCTACATCTCGCCCAACTGGTACCCGAGCAAGCACGAGGCGCATCGCCAGGTGCCGACCTGGAACTACGAGGTGGTGCATGCGCATGGCACGATCACCATCCATGAGGATGAGCGCTTCGTTCGCCGCATCGTCGCGCGCCTGACACGCCAGCACGAGGCGGCCGAACCCAGGCCCTGGAAGATGGGGGACGCCGCGCCCGAGTACATCGACACCCTGCTGCGCAGCATCGTGGGCATCCCGGCAATGGTGCAACTTGATGCGAGGTTTGACAGCTTGCAGGCAGTAAGCCACGATGCCCGCCATGAGGTTGACGGCGAAATTCATCAGCGAGCGATGCCGGGTGTGCTCGATCTGGCACAGGTTCTTGAGTTCATCGAAGACCGTTTCGACCAGTGAGCGTTTGCGCAGCAAGGCGCGGTCAAAGTCAGAGCGCACGACCTCCTTCATGTTCTTGCGTACCCGCGTGACGAGTTCGATGCCCTGGTCCTTCATCTTTTGCGCAAACTCCTGGCCAATGTAGCCCTTGTCGGCGTAAACCGTGCCGAACAGGCTTGACGCGATGGCCAGCAATCCCTTGCGGCTCAATCGATGTTGCCCGGCGTGACCCGGATGGCCAGCAGTTCGCCCTGATGGTTGATGACCGCGTGCAGCTTGAAGCCATAAAACCAGCCGGTGGAGGATTTGCCGCGCTGGGCGAGGCCCTTGAAAACGCGGTGACGATTGATGCGCAGGTTGTGGCAAACGGCCAGCGGCGTTGAGTCGGCAATCGAAATTCCGGTGCAGGCGCCCTTGAGCGCGTCGAACAAGGCCGCCAGGATCACGGCGCAGCGCGGCATCAGCTGCACGAAGCGGGTAGACGACAGGCGCTGGGGAAACTCCGCTTTCATGAAGCGGCAGACAACGTCCAGGTAGAACGCCTTGAACTGGCGGGCCCGCATCCTGTGGAACAACACCACAATGGTGCTCATCTCGGACAGAGACATCAGGCCAGGCCGATTGCGCCGTCGTTTGCCGATGTCACCCTGAGCACTGGAGTGCTCCAGCATGCCTTTGTCCAGCAAGGGTTCGAACTGCTGGCAGAAATCATCAATCAGGCAGAACAGCTCGGTGGCTTTGTCCATGGCGCGGCATCTCCATAGGTATCGGTTTGCCCCTATTTTTGACCCAGAACCTGTCTGCTGTCACCCTGGCGCCAGAGTGCTGCTTATCCAAAACTCAGGTTATGACAGACATGCGTTTCCTTGTTCTTGTTGTTCAGGCGTAGGACGAAGTCGCCGGATCAGTCCTGGGCCAGCAGCGTGAGGGCGGCCTGCGCAATGCTGGATGCATCGACGCCAAAGAAGGCACGCAGTGCCGCACGCGTGTCACTCCGACCAAAACCGTCAGTGCCCAGGGTGAGGTAGTCGCGCCCATCGGGCACGAAGGCACGCACGCTTTCCGGCACGGCACGGACATAGTCGGTCGCGGCAATGATGGGGCCGCTGCTTGCGCGCAGCATGTTGGCAATGAAAGGCACCGATTCGCTCCTTTTCCCCGCTGGCGTGTGCTGGGTGCTGGCTTGGCCTTCGCGTGCGAGTTCGCTCCAGCTCGTCACGCTGAACACGGTCACCGAGATGCCCTGCAGGGCCAGTTGCTGCGCGGCCTTGATCACCTCAAGAAGAATGGCCCCCGACCCCATCAAGGTCACTTCTCTGGATATTTCAGCGGCATGGCCCTCGTTGTTCATTGGCAAATAGCTATTGAATTTATAGCACCCTTGAATTACATCGTGCTCCACCCCGGCGGGTAGGGTGGGCTGGGCGTAGTTCTCGTTCATCATGGTGATGTAGTAGAAAATGTCCCTTTGCTCCACCATCATCTCTCGCATGCCGTGGTCGATGATGACGGCCAGCTCACCGGCAAACGCCGGGTCGTAGGCCTTGCAGTTGGGAATGGTGGCGGCCACCAGGTGGCTGGTGCCGTCCTGGTGCTGCAGCCCTTCGCCGCCCAGCGTGGTCCGGCCCGAGGTGGCACCGAGCAAAAAGCCGCGCGCGCGCTGGTCGGCCGCTGCCCAGATCTGGTCGCCCACGCGCTGAAAGCCAAACATGGAGTAATAGATGTAGAACGGCAGCATGGCCAGGCCATGCACGCTGTAGCTGGTGCTTGCTGCCGTCCAGCTGGCCAGCGCGCCCGCCTCGGAAATGCCCTCTTCCAGAATCTGGCCGTCCATGGCCTCGCGGTAGCTCAGCACCGAGCCGATGTCCTCGGGCGCGTAGCGCTGGCCGACGCTGGAGTAGATGCCGACCTGCTTGAACAGGTTGGCCATGCCAAAGGTTCGGGCCTCGTCGGCCACGATCGGTACGATCCGTTGGCCCAGGGCCTTGTCCTTGAGCAGGTTGCCCAGCATGCGCACAAAGGCCATGGTGGTGCTCATCTCCTTGCCGTCGGCCTTGAGGGCGAACTGGGCGTAGCTGGCAATCTCGGGTACAGCGACCTGCTCGCAGGTGGTGTAGCGCTTGGGCAGGTAGCCGCCCAGTTTCTGGCGCTGCGCATGCAGGTATTGCATCTCCAGGCTGTCGGCTGGCGGCTGGTAAAAACTCAGCGAGGTGACCTGATCGTCCGTCAAGGGCAGCTGGAAGCGATTGCGAAACGCAATCAGGTCGGTCTCGTCAAACTTCTTGTGGCTGTGCGTGGTCATCTTGCCTTGGCCCGCGCTGCCCATGCCGTAGCCTTTCTTGGTGTGCGCCAGGATCACCGTGGGCTGGCCCTTGTGCTGCGCAGCAGCGGCGTAGGCGGCGTAAATCTTCACCATGTCGTGGCCGCCACGCTTGAGGCGGTCGATCTGCTCGTCCGTCATGCCTTGGGCCAGCGCGGCCAGGGCCTCGTTCTGGCCAAAGAATGTTTCGCGGTTGTAGCGCCCATCCTTGGCGGCAAACGTCTGCATCTGGCCGTCCACCGTGTTGGCAAAAACCTTGGCGAGCGCGCCGCTCACATCGCGTGCAAACAGACCGTCCCAGTCGCTGCCCCACACCAGCTTGATGACGTTCCAGCCCGCACCGGCAAAGAGCTGCTCGAGTTCGTCGATGATGCGGCCATTGCCGCGCACCGGGCCGTCGAGCCGCTGCAAGTTGCAGTTGACCACCCAGACCAGGTTATCCAGCTTTTCACGCGCGGCCAGCGTCAAGGCGCTCATCGATTCGGGTTCATCCATCTCGCCGTCGCCAAACACGCCCCACACCTTTCTGGCCGAGCAATCGAGCAGCTGGCGGTGCGTGAGGTAGCGCATGAAGCGCGCATGGTAGATCGAGCTGATCGGGCCGATGCCCATCGAGCCGGTGGGAAACTGCCAGAAATCGGGCATCAGGTAGGGATGCGGATAGCTGCACAGGCCGCGTGGTCCCTGCCCGGTGGTGGCCGCCGGAGCTGACAATTCCTGCCGGTAGTAGCTCAAATCCTCGACGTCCAGTCGGCCTTCCAGATAGGCCCGTGCATACACGCCCGGCGAGCTGTGCGGCTGGAAGAACACCAGGTCGCCCAGGTGCTCACGCCCCGGCGCCTCGCAGCGGGCATGAAAAAAATGGTTGTAGCCCGTCTCGAACAGGTCGGCCGCACTGGCGTAGCTGGCAATGTGGCCGCCGAGCTCGCCATAGGCCTGGTTGGCCCGCACCACCATGGCCAGCGCATTCCAGCGCACGAGCGAAGCCAGGCGCTCCTCCATGGCCAAGTCACCGGGAAACACGGGCTGCTGATCGACCGCAATGGTGTTGACATAAGGCGTGCCGCGTGCCGGCTGCCAGGCGATCTTCGGGTCGCGGCTCATCGCATCGAGCATGTCAAGAATTTGCCGCGTGCGCCCGGGTCCGGACGCCTGCAGCAAGGACATGAGTGCATCTCGCCATTCGGCGCTTTCTGCCGGATCAGGATCGACGGGCTCAACGGAGCGAAAAGGGGCAAGTTGCTGATGCATGGGAGGATTCATTCCAAGGGTGTCAATAGGTGTACTACTGTAGAAAGAAAATGGCAGAATTTGCAGCTTGAATAGATACATGATCGGCCATATAGCGGCACATCATGCCGTCCAGATAAGGTTTTGAAGCATTATGGAACTCGACAGCATTGATCGAAAGATATTGAACGAACTGCAGGCCGATGCCAGCGTGTCGAATGTGGAGCTTGCCCGGCGTGTCCACCTCTCGCCGTCGCCTTGCCTGGCGCGTGTCCGCGCTCTGGAGGCGCAGGGCTTGATCCGGCAGTACGTTGCCTTGCTCGACGCCAAGCAGTTGGGCTTGCCCTGCATTGGCATCTCAGTGTCGTAAATCTATCGGCGACGAGAGCGCTGGCTCACAGAGAGTGATCTGCCGCAACTGGCGATGGCCAAGCCCAGAAATTTGGTCCATGCGACTGATTCATACGGGAATGGCCGTTGTCTCGAACACTTCCTTGAGGCATACAAATGTTCGTACCTGCCGCACGCCCGGCAGGCTTACAAGCTGCGCGCTATGCATTTCATTGAACGAGTCGATGCCCCGGATTCGTAATTTGATGAAATAGTCGAACTCACCCGTGACCAGTTGTACTTCGAGGCAGCCAGTCAGGGCTGCAGCAGCCTTCTCGAACGCGGTAAACGATTCGGCAGTCGAGCGGTCCAGCACCACGCCGATGATGACCAGGCCGTTGTAGCCCAGCGCACGCGGGTTCACCAGCGCCACGGTTTTGCGGATCAACCCCAGTTCCTTGAGCTTGGCAATGCGGCGCGAGCAGGCGGGCGGGCTGAGGTTCGTTTTTTCGGCCAGGTCGATGTTGGGCAGCGAGGCGTCCTGCTGCAGCAGCTTCAGCAATTTGCGGTCAATCCGGTCGAGTGTGATTTCCATGGATGTATTGGATAAATATTGCGTGAATTTAAAAAATATCGAAATAAATTTCTTAAAAATTTAATAAAAAGATTATTGGATGATATTTCATCGTGAAAGTTTGCAATTAATTTCTGACAGATCTGGCTACGATTTGATCACGACTGCGCAACACACTTCAGCCAACCATGCCCTCCTTTTTTGCGGCCATCACAGTCCACGCAATGGGGCTTTCACCGGAACCACGATCCATGCCACTCACGCTCAATCTCCAGAAGTTTCCCCGGCATTCGCTGACGTTCGGGCCCACGCCCATTCAGCCGCTCAAGCGCCTGAGCGCCCACCTGAGCGGCAAGATTGAGCTCTACGCCAAACGCGAGGACTGCAACAGCGGCTTGGCCTTCGGCGGCAACAAGACCCGCAAGCTGGAGTACCTGATTCCCGAGGCGCTGGCGCAAGGCTGCGACACGCTGGTCTCTATTGGCGGCATCCAGTCCAACCAGACGCGCCAGGTGGCGGCGGTGGCGGCGCACCTGGGCATGAAGTGCGTGCTGGTGCAGGAAAACTGGGTGAACTATTCCGACGCCGTGTACGACCGCGTCGGCAACATCGAAATGTCACGCATCATGGGTGCTGACGTGCGCCTGGATGCGGCCGGTTTCGATATCGGCATTCGCCCGAGCTGGGAACAGGCCATGGACGATGTGCGCCAGGCCGGAGGCAAGCCCTTCGCCATTCCAGCTGGCTGCTCCGAACATCCTTATGGTGGGCTGGGCTTTGTCGGCTTTGCCGAAGAGGTGCGGGCGCAGGAAGCCGAGCTGGGCTTCAAGTTCGACTACATCGTCGTCTGCTCGGTCACCGGCAGCACGCAGGCCGGCATGGTGGTTGGTTTTGCCGCAGATGGTCGTGCCGACCGGGTGATAGGCATTGATGCCTCCGCCAAGCCTGAGCAAACCAGTGCGCAAATCCTGCGCATTGCGCAGAACACCGCCAGGCTGGTCGAGCTGGACCGTGACATCACTGCGAAAGACGTGGTGCTCGATACCCGCTACGGCGGGCCCGAGTACGGCCTGCCGAGCGAAGGCACGCTGGAAGCCATCCGCCTGTGTGCCCGGCAGGAGGGCATGCTGACCGACCCGGTCTATGAAGGCAAGTCCATGCACGGCATGATCGACATGGTGCGCCGCGGTGAGTTCCCCGAGGGTTCCCGGGTGCTGTATGCCCATCTGGGTGGTGTACCTGCGC
>NC_008761.1 GCF_000015505.1 Polaromonas naphthalenivorans CJ2
TATGCGAGAATTTGCCGGTCACTGGGCTGCCAGGCCCCTCAACTCTCTCGGGAGCCGGGGCCGCCAAGCCCTCGACTTTCTTTTCGCATTGTTGCGGATGCAACATAGGCCGAGCTGCCAGCTCGGCCTAGAACGGTGAAGCGTGGTGCTTGTAATGAAGCTCGCCACGCTACGACGAGCGCTGGGCGATGAAATTCGCCCTTCGACTCAATCCCTCTTTTTCATGGGTGCTGCCCATGAGATTGGGCGACGCAGAAACGGGCAGCATGAGGAAATGCGTGCTGTGCCTGGTACAGGTCGAAATCCGGAAAACTGAGGCAGTCAGTCCGGACGTCGGGATCTACCGAAATGGGGATCACGATTGCCACACACGTAGGCTTCTGAGGATGTTGTAAGGCATCAGGGCATCGAGGGGAAACCTGGACATGCTGGCACCTGGAGAAATCCGGGGCCGATGAATAGCTCAAGCGTGTAACGGCACCGCGCGAAAGCGATGGTGCTGTGTGGAGCAAGGAGGAGCCGTTGTTTGCCCTTGGCAAGTAATCGGTAGTCGATGAAGGATTTTTCGAGTAACCCACTGGCTTTGGAATCTCGCGGGGGTGAAAGGTCACATTTGGCCGTAGGCGTAGCCTAGAAACAATCTGGAGACGGCGGCGCTTCCAAGCGCAGTAGCCTGTGAATAATGCGGGAACCGTGGAACCCTGATGAGTGGTGTGGCAGCCATGAAGGGACGCGGGGGAGACTGGGTGAGCCGAGCAGCAATGCGGAGCAAGTAGGGTTTGAAGAGGGGGGCAGAACCGATGGATGTTCCCGTTAGTACCGAAAGCCTGGACCGTTTGAACAGATGAAGAAAACAGCTCGGGAGAGCGAGAGAGTTGAAATGAGCAAAGTGATGACCTCACCGGTTGGCGCCGGTGAGGTCGGCCCTGGTTGGCGCCAGGGCAAGTTGGAGTCAAAGGTGTGCCGAAGTGGACAGCGGCACATGGCGCGTAAAAAAAGGGGTGACGCCCTTTCAGGCCTGGCAGCCTGGAGAAAGGTCTTGATGCGGTGTTTATCGGTGGTGTGCGTCCGCACCGCGCCACTGCGCCCTTTGGGCATGGATGCCTCCTTGTTGAGGCGATGCAAGAAAGACAAGGGCCAATGGATTTGGCTCGGCCATGGCCATGCGCCTGGCAGGGATGCCCGGTCTTCCTCGGGAAGCCGGACGTATTCGTTCCAACACCCACGCACTCTTCGGAGGCGTGGGTTTTTTTTCGTTCTTCGCCCAGCTTCGCGCGCTGCCGCCTCCAGAGACGCCCTTCGTGAGGAAACCGCGCTTTTGGAACAGAATAGGGTCCATGCCGCGCAAGAACCCCTCCCGCAACTCCTCATCCGCCCGCCGCCGCCGCGTTGGCGTTCGGCGCACGCACCAAGGCTACCGGATCCTCACGCCCAATGGAACCGAAGGCTTGGTGGCCCATGGCATTTCATTGAAGGCGATCCATGGGCTCATGAAAAAACTTCGCCGCCACATGACGCCGGCCGATTCCCTGGCGCGGGCGGACGAGCCGCCAGCAGGCTCCTGAAAGCGGCCAGGGCCGCTTCACCTCTTCTCCTGCCCTTCCCGCCCATCTCCTGCACGCCAGGCCGCTACAGCGGTAACGCGCCCTGCGGTGGCGCGGCCAGCCGCTTCCTCGGCCAATTTCCGGGCAGCCGCCTCGGCCGCCCCCAGCTCGCGCGCCGCCGTCTCCAGCCGTGCCTGGCACGCCTGCAGGGCCGCATGGACGCCGGCCAGGTCGCCAGCCAGCGCGTCGGCCCTGGCGTCCGCCTTGAGCGTTCGGCCCTCGGCCTCGCTGGCGCGCCGCTCGGCCGCCTCCAGCCTGGCATCGAGCACGGCGGCGCTCTGCTCGGCCTGCTGGCGCGCCTGCTGATTGGCCTCCAGCGCGGCGCGCAGCCGCTCGGCTTCGGCCTGCAGCGCCGGCACGGCTTCCAGGCGCACCTCGGCGCGCGCCAGCGCCTGGCCCGCCGCAGCCAGCGCCTCGGCGGACTGACCGGCGGCGCGCTCGGCCTCGGCCTGCGCCTCCTGGAGTTGCAGGGCGAGGCGAGCGGCCTGCGCCTGCGCCGTGTCGCGCTCGGCCGTCAAGCCGGCGATCTGCTTCTCGGCGGCGGCCTGGGCCTCGGCCAGCGCCTGCAGATCCTCGTCGAGCCCGCTGGCGCGCTCCTCGGCCGCAGCGGCGGCCTGCTCGCCCACGCGCTGCATCTGCAGCCGGATCGCGTCGGTGATGCGCGCGTCGAGTTCGGTGTCGGCGATACGCACCACGGGACGGCCCGATTTCCACTCTCCGAGCAGCTTGAGCACCGAGTTCGGGCTGCCCCCGCCCAGCGCGGCAATGACGGCCCTGACGCTCGCGCGCTGGCCGGCGGCCTGGAGCGATTCGGCCGCCGTGGCGACGGACTCAAAATTGACGATGGCCATGATGTTACCTTTTAAATAACGATATTTATTATCATATCGTTATGATAACGAATAACAAAAGATGATGCAATGTCGCCAATTGACTTGGCGGCGCAAAAAAGCGTTTCGACGGAAAAGGCAAACCACTTTGTGGACCAGGCGAGGCGCCGCCATTGCCTGGTCCACAAAAAAAGCGTGTTGGGAGAACTGCGGAGATCGGCGGCGCGCTGGCGGGTGCGGACCGGCGCTCGTCGGGCTCATGGGGGTGAGGGGCGCACGGCATGGAGCCATGCCTGGCAACGGGCGCAAGCGCAGGAAGAGAAACCCCACTGTTGACGACCTATCCTGGCTGCGCCAGGATGCAGCGAAGCGGTACGGACCCCGCTCCCGCGTCAAAGTGTGTTTTTTCCGGGAAGAAAAAAAGGAAGAGGAGGAAGCGCGCCATGCGCAGCTTGCCTTTTCAAGGCATGTTGGCTGAATGCTCGAAGGCGCCCTGCTGACGGTGCCAGGCACGCTCGGCACTTCGCTGGGTGCTTGATCTCGTCCGGCATGGACAACTGGCTGTCCACAATCGCTACCGCTCAGTGTGGACAGGCCCTGCGGGCTGCCCAGTTGCCCACACCTCCTCGGCTTGGGGCCTACGGCCTGACGCGGCTTCGCCTTGCCAAACAGCCATTTGAAATAACTTCCCGAAGAGAAATACGGGGTCAAGGACTTGCATCCCTTTTATTCACAACTCGGGGAAAGCCTGGCTGGAGGGAGGAGGGTTGAGCTTTGGGCAAAGCTGATCCCTCCCCATTCAAGATGAGTTTGGGCGCTTTACCCCTGCTTGCTGGCCGTCAGGCGTCAGGCATCACATATGGGGCAGGAGGGCCGTGAACCCTTCCTGCAAGCCGCGTTCACGGGTCTACGCCCGCCTTACCCCCGTCGCGGCAATAAGCCTCTGGGTGGTGCTTTGGTAAGTTCCCGCTCAAGCACCTACGGGCAAGCAATTGAGCCGGGAGGCCCCTGGCCGGGAGGGATTCAAGTCCATGAAGGGAAAGAACCCGGCCAAGGTCTGACGTACAAATTGCATGCATGCATGCATGAATACATGCATGCAACCGGCCGGGCTGGTATTATTGCCGCATGGGCAAGCAATACCTTTCCGGGCTTTCTATCGCTTTGCCCTAGAAACCCCAGACGGTTCCAAGCGTCTGGGGTTTTCGTTTTATGGGCCGCGAAACCGTTGAGCAATCATAACCCCCATGAAACTCACGCGCGAAATATTGATGCAGTACCGCAGGCCCAAAGGCATGTGGACCCGCGCGCAACTGCAAGCCCTGGGCGTGAGCTGGCCTCCCAAGCACGGCTGGATCAAGGAAGTCATCGGCAAGGAATTGACCGAGCAGCAGTTCGACCAGTTCACCGGCAAGAACCCCGCGCAAGGCGGTTTGTTCGACTGAAACCTCTTTGGAAGAGGCGTCCAGCATTCCGGCGGTATCCAGAATTTTTCAACCCTGTGTTCGACGGGCACTGGAACAGTGAACCGTCCAGACCATTCCAGCGGCCGTTAACCGTTCAGGGGTTCTAAGCCGGAACCGCCGAAAATTCCGCCGCCCGTTCAGACGATCAACCGGCAAGCTGCTTAATGCGCTCGACCAAGTGTCCGAACGCTCCGTTCACGTACTCCAATGCCTTGGGTTGCGCGTCCCGTAGAGAGTCTTTGAAACTGTCCAGATCGGCCAGCCATTGCCGGTGCAGCCGGCCAAGCTCGTTGACTTGTTGCTGGAAGACTTGCAGGTTGCCGCTTCCACGAAAAGCTTGGTAGCCGCGCTCAAGGGTCGCCGCCGTGACCAGCAGTTGAGCAGCCTGTTGCTTGTGCTCATCGGAGAACTCGGCCACACCGTCATAGGGACGCGCTGCCTTGTTGCGCTCGGCTTCGGACGCCTCCTCCATGATGAGGGCGTAGCGATAAAATCCAGGGAACTCGCTGGACAGTGCCATGAGTTGCTGGTCGGAGGTGCCGACCCAGATCTTATGCAGGTCGGGCGTGTATCCCATCATGCGATGGATGATCGCATGGGGATCATTGACGCCTTGGGCACCAAGCTGCTGCATGTGCTGATCGATCCTTGCGGCCAGTCGGCGAAATTCATTCACGCCCAATTCAAGCCTCCCACGGATTGATGATGGGGACGCCGGCAGCTTGGAAAGGCGCTGTGTCGCGCGAGGCCACGATAAAGCCCCGCGAGGCCGCGATCGCGGCGATATACCCGTCAGGCGTTGGAAACCCTCGACCGCCCGTCCTGGCCATCACGGCCAGCTCGGCATAGCGCCTGGCCGCATCGGTGTCGAAGGGCAGCACCCGATCCCGAAACAGTCCCAGCAGGCCGTCAAGTGCCTTGGCCAGCATGTCCCGGCGCTTGCCAGCGGGCAGCGCCGCGATGCCAAACAGCAACTCGGCCAGCGTCACACTGGACAGGTAGAGCGTTGGGGCGGCTTGAGCGTTCAGCCAGGCTCGCACGGCCGGGTGCGGCTCTGGCTTCATCGCCTCGGAAACGACGTTGGTATCGAGGACGATCATTCAAACCCCAGCGGCATGGCCGGCGCCCTGTCGCTGACTCGGTCGAAGACCTCGAAATCCTCGTTGGTCAGTCCAATATTGCGGCTCAACGCTGCGAGCGCTTCGCCCAGGCGAACGCGCGCCTCTGGCTTGACGGCGAGGGCCAGAATTTCCCGAACCTCAGCCTCGGTGCTGCGCCCATGAAGAGCGGCCTGCACCCTCAGCGCGCGATGCACATCGTCGGGCAGATTGCGTACGGTCAGCATGGCCATGGCGTCACCTCATAAAAATACATTCAATGCAGTCATTTTACTTAATTGTATGCAATGCCTGCAAGCGTTGGTGTGTCGCCAAGCATCTGTTTTCTGGCGGAATTTTCGGCGGTTTGGGCTTGCATCCCCTATTCGGCAGCCTGCCCTCCGATAATTCAACTGTTGAGCTTTCAACCAAGAACGGCTACCCTTTGCTCGCGTGTACAGAAAGGATCTCATGAGGTTTTATCTATTTCAACCCCAGACTGAGAGGCACATTCGCAAATCCCTCGAATATCTGGAAGAAGCCAAAGTCAGCCGGGTCGAGCATCAGGTGGCCGCCGAGCACCATAGGGCATTGACCGCCATGTATGCGCAGCGAATCAGCCGCATCGAGGCGGAAATCAGCGATGCATTACAGGCTTCTTCAAAGAGTAGTCTGCCGGTCCAGGCCGCTGACAACGAGAGCGTTCGCCCGAAGTCCGATTCGGTGGTGATTTATCCGTCGCGGGCTTCGCATGCCTGAGCGCTGCCACCTTGACCGAGATCAGCATGACGACCCTCAGGTCACGCCTTTGAAAGCGCCGTCGTCCGCCCACGAAGGCAAGCCCGCCAAGGTTGCCAGTCAAGGCCTCGACGGATAGATTCCCATCAGGGCAATGCAGTAATGCGAGCCGTCAACGGGCTCCTTGCCCTTGAGATTGGGCAACGCGAAGGTGGTAACGCCATCTCCGCCATAGGTCGTGCCGAGCAAGGAAAACAGCGCCGTATTCTGGCTGATTGGCAACAGGGCGCCATCGCACAAAGCCCAACCCTGGGGAGCGAAATTGAAGGCCAACAGCTCAATTTGTCCGATAAATGGTTCCATGGGGTCTCCCTTGTATTGCCACTGATCGCCAGCCATCTGACGCAGCGACAGCATAGCCCATGGGCGGCGATGTGTATGCAGGTTTTCCTCTATGTGGGGGTAGAAGGGGTTGTAAGCCGGAACCCCAGAAAATTCCGCCGCCCGTCCCGATGATCAACCAGCAAGCTGCTTGAGGCGCTCGGCCAAGCGTCCGAACGCTTCGTTCACGTACTCCAAATGGGGGTAGAACAAGTCGTGTCACCAGTCGCTGCTTCCCGAACCTTGTGACGCTGATGACGCGTGACGTAAAACAGTTGTTTGACGTACCTTCAGCAGTAAACCTGAAAAACGACGTTGAATCAGGAAAAAACTTGCACGGGAAACCGTGTCGGATAGACATAGTGACCGGAAAGGCAAGGCAGCCAGCCAGAGAGGTTTTCCGACACCCCAAAGTGGCGGCTGGTGACACGACTGTTCGGTCTACCCCTTCATCGGGGCTAATATCACCGCATCATCATCCCCACACAAAATATAGGAAGCGCCATGTCTTCAGACAACGTAAATGCATTGCCTGATTTTTTTAACGAGATCATGGAAGGAATTGGTCGCGCTGAACACGAAGCTGATCAAAAAAATGGCCGCACTGACTCAATCAAAGCAGCTTCCCAGAGCCTTGTTCGTATAAAAGAAAAACACGGTCTAGGCCGTGAGAACCGAATCCTAAATAACCTCATCTTAATTTTTGAAGAAAAGGAAGCGCCTACCAAAGGACTCTTTAAAGGGTGCAGAACTCCTATAAGCAAGGGTGCCCGCGTTTTGCAAGCCTTAAATCGAATTAAGGTCAGCGATGAGCCGGCGACGATCAAAGAAGCCTTTGCAAACATTGGCTCTTCATGCGTTGATTTGGCGAAAGAGGTTGGAAATTCCACTAAGAATTTTGTAGCAGATCACCCCATTGCTACTGCAGTAGCAATGGGCGTAGTCACTGGAGGAGTTGCTTTTGCCGCAGCAGGCCCAATTGCCGCTGTAGTTGGATCAACAGGTGCTTTAGGTGCCGCCAGTACAGGCACCGCAATTGGCACATTGAAAGGCGCAGCCCTCACTAGCGCCTCTCTTGCCAAGCTAGGCGGCGGCGCAATCGTTGCCGGAGGTACCGGCATGACTGGTGGAACGGTGACAGTTGCTGCAGCAGGAGTTTCAGCTGGAGCTGTAGGGGGTTCTGCTGCAAGCAAAGCTGCAGATTGTTGATGCCGACGCTGAATTCACCCAGGCTGACACCCGTTACCGCAGAACTGGTGGAGTCGGTGCTGATGCGCAAAATTGACGATCTGGAGCCCACGCTGACACGCCACGGCTACCGCGTCAAGGATCTGGTGGAGCAGTTCAACGCCAAGCCAGCCGAGATCAAGGCATTGTTCGCCAACCAGCTCGATCCCACGCGCACAGCCGAGCTGCGCGCAGAGCTTCAGATGGCCGGGTTGCCGATTTAAAGCGGCCTGGCGGTGACGTGGGGACGTTCGGTCAGTTGCAGTTAATGTTGGCCGATGGCGGTGCAATGCAGGCCGGCGCCGTCCAATGCAGGCTCAGTGGCACTTAATCCTGGCCCGAGAGGGTCGATAGACGCAGTTAATCCTGGCCGCAAAACGCGCTGAATGCAGGCCCGGCGCTTTTGGAATGCAAGTCTCTACAGCTAATCATCAGCGAGAAGCCGAATATCGACCAGATCGTCGCCACGCTGGGCCTCAAAGAAATGACTCAGGGCACGCTGATCCGCAAGCTGTGCACCTACACCGCGCCGAATCCGACACGGCGCGCGATCTTCGAGTTCGACAAGCTCGTGCGCAGCATCTACACGTTGCGCTACCTGCGCGATCCGCAACTGGAACGCAGCGTACATCGCTCGCAAAACCGCGTCGAGTCCTACCACCAGCTACGCTCGACCATCGCGCAGGTTGGTGGCAAGAAGGAATTGACCGGGCGCACCGACATCGAAATCGAGATCAGCAACCAGTGCGCCAGGCTGATCGCCAACGCGATCATCTACTACAACTCGGCCATCCTGTCGCACCTGCTGACGAAGTGCGAAGCAAGCGGCAACGCCAAGACCCTGGCGCTGATCACCAAAATTTCACCGGCAGCCTGGCGGCACATCCTGCTGAACGGGCACTACACCTTCCAGAGCGGCGGCAAGATGATCGACCTGGACGCGCTTGTGGCCGGGCTGGAGTTGGGATGACGGAATTTTCGGCGGTTCCGGCTTAGAACCCCAAAACCTAGAGTCTATCAATAACGCAGTTTCGCATTTTGATCGGACAAATGGCACTTTTAGCAGCTATGTGGTCACTGGGCCAAGTTGCGGTTGTAAGCCCACCTCAGCGAAATCTTTAGAAGTGCGTCGATGGGGCGACGGAATTTTCTGGGGTTCCGGCTTAGACCCCCCTACTGTTGACGAAACAAGGGATTCTGAGCTGAAACTGAACAGCCTTCAATCGGCTTTTGCAACACGCAATAAAAAAGCCAGGCAGTTCACCTGCCTGGCCCGGAGCAGCGGCAACTTGTCGTCAACCGCGCCGCTGATCCTTTATTAACTCTTCAAACCTGCCCAGCCCCCTGCTGTTTCTGCGCAGCCCAATACCCATAATCCACCTGAATATTCTCCTGCAGGCCCATCAGGGCGGTGGCCTGGGCGCTGACGAGTTGGCCGAACTGGGCTATCAGGTTGAACTGTTGTTCGGCGTATTTGGACATGGTTTTGGCCTGTTTGATCTGGGCGTAGTCTTGCGCCAGGCTGGTGACGCCTGCAACCCAGCTTTTTTGCTGGTCCTGCAGGCGCTGCAATACGGCGGCCTGCATGGCGAGAAGCTCTTTCCAGGTGTCGGCGTCCATTGCATGGGGCAACAAACCAGCGCTGATGGCGCTGTTGTTGGCGTTGCGGGCTGCCCACTGGTTGCTCAGGTTCACAATCGTCTGGACGTGCCTGAGCGGTGCCGGTTTGCTGCTTTCTGGCACGACTTGCTGAAAAGCCTGCAAGCCCATGGCCATGAAGTTATTGAAGTGAGACATTGGCGCCTCGGCCGGGGCGGGGTCGATGACGGCCAGTTCGTTGGTCTTTGTGCTCATGATGCGGTTTCGTTTTAAAAACAGTGCTTGCAAAAACAGTTTCAGCCGCCCAGGCGGGCCAGCATGTCGTGTATGGCCTTGATCTGGATGGCTTCGCGTGAGTAGTAGTCGGGCCGTTTGGGTGTCGGGCTGGTGTAGCCCCACCAGTCCCAGCAGCCTTCGGGGTTTTGTGCGGCGTTGCCATCTGCGCCTTCGGCCTGTGGGTAGAGCATGATGATGTCGTTGCTGTCGGCGATGTGGTTGTAGCCGGTGGTGGTGATGTAACGGTTGCCATACGGCGGCTGGTTGGCAATGTCGGCCCGGCCGTACACGTAGTCGGTGTAGTTGTAACCCTGTTTGCAGCCGTGCAATGCAATGTGTACACGCGCTTCGGCTGTGCCTTCTTCAACTGCCTTGGGAATGTAGGCGTAGCCAAACTTGCTCATGCTGGCGCGCGGCTCGCCGCCAAAAAACTCGGTCTGGTCAAAACGCACCAGGCGGCCTGTGAGTTGCTCGACCGGGGGATTGAGCTGGCCGTAGATGTGCCGCAGGATGTCATGCGACTGCATGAAACCGCCCTGGTTGATGTAGGGCGGCTGGTTGGTGGCGAGCGGGGAGTCTTCGGGGTTGTCGGTGATGATGGAATGGCCAGCCGGAACGTCGTCGTGGTAGACCAAATTGGCGGGTTTGACGCCCAGCAATTCGTAAAAATTTCGCGTGCGCGACACCACGTCTGAAAAAACCACCTTGTCTTCACTGCCGGTAAAGATGTAAACCCGGTCATCGGCCAGATGGTCGATTGCATCAATCTCGCCTGCGGTAGCGGTTTCGCGTGCCAGTTGCGCCAGTTTGTGCGCGCTGGGGCCGGTTTGTGGCACCAGCGGGTTCATGCAGATATACAGCGCGTTCTGCACATAAGCGTCTTCAGGCAGGGTTGCTGCCGGGCTGAAGGATTCAACACAACGAAACGGCCCGCCGGCAATCACGCCGACACCGCTGAAACTTGATGAATACGCCAGGTGCAGCTGCACCGTCATGAAAGCACCTGAAGACAGGCCGGAAATTGAACTATCGCCCTTTTTGACCTTGTAAGACCCAAGCTGGACAACTTTTGAATCGATGCTGGTAACCATAAAACCCCCCGTTGTTGAAGACGATGTTTCAGCAAATTGCTTGCCCCTTTCATGCCTTGAACTGCGCCCGGTGAGGCGGTTTTTGTAGCCCTGACGAGCGAATCCGAAGGCCTGGAATGCATCAAAAACAGTCGATACCATCATCAATTCATTTTGAAATGCTGCAGTGCAGCAAATTTGCTTTTGCAAATCTAGCACAGCTTTTGGGGGTCACTTCAGGAAACGGAAAATAAAGCACTACAAGGGCGTTTCCCGAAGTCAAGCAACACTTTTCCCTGACGACCTGCATGCATGAGTCGCCGTATTTCTTGGAACCAACGGGTACGTCCACCCAATTGTCCGCCCCGCACAGCACGGCACTCAGCGTCATGACGATCATCTCCCTGAGGTCGTAACGCTGCGCAGGGCCGGTGCGGGGATCGGGCAGTATCGAGAAAGCTTGTATCAGCATCAGGTTCACTTGCAATGAAAAATGCTTGAGTGAACACCAGTTTTTGGCCTCTCCGCTCAAATTTCTTCAAATGCAATTGCCCTGATCGGTCGGTAAACGTGCCCAGTTGGAGGCGGCGCTGGAGTATGTGCGTGAGGGCGATGTGCTGGTGGTCACCAAGCTCGACCGCTTGGCGCGGTCGATGGCGGACTTGATGGTGATGATCCAGACGCTGGATCACAAGGCGGTGGGATTGCGTGTGCTGAACCTGGGGATGGATACCCATGGACTTGCGATCAATCGATGCAGGAAGACCCGTCCAGACCATTCCAGCGGCCTTTTCGCTGGTCTTCTTGTCCAACAGGGTATTTCGCCCCCTCGTGTAGAGGGGGTTGGGGGGTTAGCTGATCAAGCGCTAAGGCTTGTTTGTTTCACTGGCCATCGTTGCGGGACACGAAGTGCCCGCAGCCGTGGATGTTTTTGTGACCCCTTCAGGGGTCTGTTGCTGTATTGGGGATGCCGGGTGGGGAGCGCGAAGCGCGGGCGTAGGCCGTAGGCCGGAGGAGCCGGCGGGGCGAAGCCCCAAGAGGCGGTGCTTGGTTAAGTAAAGGTTAAATACGGTTAGCACTGTTTTCGATCAGGCTGCAGGCCACGCCAGTCATAGCTTTGAGAGTTATCCACAGTGGGTCTAAGCTCAATAGTTCATGTGTCTAAACTCAATATCTTCATGTCTCAAAACTCAAGGGTGTGGATAACTTCCTAAGTCAAACATGAAATGTTCTCGAACTCCTTGTCCCGCTTAGGTTTTAGCCAAAACAGGCATGTGTCAAAACTCAAGGGTGTGGATAAGTCAGATAGCAGTGTGTTTTACACCTGAAATACGAGTTAGAAGCGCTTCAAACATCGTTTTGACCGTCTTCCCAATCACTGAAATTCATGCTTCCATGGGTCAAAACTCAATAGCGTTATCAGCGCTCAGAACTTTTATTGTTAGTTCGTTTCACTGTGACTAGATCTTCATTAACATCGAATTCTGTTAAAAACCCACAGTTGACTAAGTTTGTTAGTGCCCGTTTTACAAGTCTTCGAAGTTCCGGCTTGCTGGTTTCGGTCAACCCTGCACCAAATGCAATCGTTTCAATTTTTATGGGGTGTGGTACCCGGTGGGTTGCAAGATACCCATGGAGCCACGTTGCAAGACCATCGGGCAGTTGCAGTCGTTGTGCCCATTCGAGCCTGGTGAAATAATTGTCGCCAAATAGCTCAACCAGTTCGGGAGCAATGCGCACCCGCCAGCGTTGTAGTGTTTTTTGAGTTTCGCTGTCTTCATACTCAAAAAATGGAATCATGGATAGACTAACGCCTCGTTCAAGTCGCTTGCTATAAACGTCAAGGCTGGTAGCCTGCATCCGACGCAAACACTCCTTTAGTCGGAGGTAGCTCTTGCTGTTGATTGACCAGTCAATGTCCTTGCAGAACGAATACGCAGTGAATTCGACAAGCTGGCCAGCCACATGCCGACGCGCCAGATGAACAAGCTGGAGCCACACCGTTTCATCATCCTGACGTAGCTCTTCGCCTCTGTAACTGATTCTTCCATCACCAATGACGGCAACAGGTTCGCTTTTCATCATTGAACGAGGATTTTTTCGATTTCGTGCGTTGAACAGCGCAGAACGAAGAATCTCGTTTGGGAGTGACCGCATCACTTCTGGCCATAGTGGAAGCTGGCTAATTTCAACAGTTAGCTGAGTTGATAAGACAGGCTTTATTTCTGATGAAGGCAAAGGAGGATCTGCGAATAAATCACCCACTTTTGCTGGGTTTCGTTTCGCTTTATTGGGCAAGCTAAAGGGCTTTTGGGGTTTCGGTGCTGACTTCCCCTCGTCGATAGCCGCCGCCATTTTTTGAACGACAGCCCGTGCTTCCGCCTCTGTCATTCCGGTCTTAATTGCTCTTTTCACCCAAGCTTCTTGGCCGCGTTTTGTCGTCAGCTTTTGATCCATCGGTTCGCTTCTTCCTATTACCAGTTTTATATAGCTATATATCTAGTTATATAGATAGATGTCTAGTTATATAGCTATCTTCTTAAGAATGCACGTAATGACTGCTCTACCAGTTCCGTTTCAGTTACGCGAAAGCCTGTTTTCACTGATCGCTCATAGGCTTCGCGTTTGAGTTCGTTAATCAGATCAAGAGGAAGTCGGAAGATTTTTTGCTCACGATGCACCTTGGCTTCGACTACTGGTTGAGCAGCTGGCCCCTTGGGCGTCTCAGCAGCCGGTTGTGTTATTTCTGTCCTGTCAGCAGTATCAGCAGCACCGCCTTCGAGAAACGCGGATGGATCTTTTTTCAGCCTAAATTGGTCGGTGTTGGGTTTGGCCTTCATGCCTGAACCTCACGAAAGAAGGCTTCAATTTCAGCAATGGCAGCTTGGTCCTTGCCCAGCTCTTGGACGATAACCCCTTCGCCAATGGCGCGACGGAAAGCAACGCGCTCGCAAATCTTCGTTGGCAGCACCGTCAGGTTTTGTTCGGCCAGAAATTTCAGCATTTCAGCGGCATCCTTTGTGCGCGGATCAACACGGGTCAGCAGTACACGCACGTCCAGTTCTGGGTTGTAATCGCGACTCAATTCGACCACCTCCAGTAAATCCGTCATGGCCGCAGCATCAAGGCTACTTGCACCGATTGGCACAATCGCCATTTTCGCCAACAGCAGGGCAGAGCGCAGGCCAACGGAATCACGGCCGCCAGCATCAACCACAACATGCTCATATTTGGCTGCAAGCTGCTTGCCTTCTGAAAGAATCGCTTTTCCGGTAAGACACGTTGTCGTCGGGCTTGGGCCGTGCGACGAGTTGTCACGTCGCCACGCTGCCCAACTCGCAGCGCTGGCTTGCGGATCGCCATCGATCAACAAGGTTTCTCCCAAGCGGGCAAGCATCGTTGCTAGATGCACCGCCGTCGTGGTTTTCCCTACTCCGCCTTTAGTATTTACGATTGCATAGATCATCAAGATGCCTCCTATATAGCTATCATTATAGATAGCTATATATTTATAAACAACGCCTGATGCTAAGAAAAGGCACTAAATCTGGCTCAATCAATCATCCATACCGCATATGAGGCATACCTGAATCAGGCGTCAGGCCACAGCAGTACACCACGTCAGATTGGAGAGTGCTTTTATTTAACGGTTTTGAACCAGCTTGTCAGACTTCACCCTGACAAGTTGGCCATGACGACCGCCCTCCATAATCCCAAGAGCTGAAACAAAATGAATCCGACCCGGAAAAACGCCACGCAATGCTCGACGACATCAAAAAAACACTCTGGGCCACCGCCGACAAGCTGCGCGCCAACATGGACGCGGCCGAATACAAGCACCTTGTGCTGGGCCTGATCTTCGTCAAATACATCTCCGACACCTTTGCCGCCCGCCGCGCGGAACTCACTGCCCGCCTGACCAACCCGGCCGACGCCTACTACTACGGTGATGCCGCGCCCGAGGACATCGAGGCCGAACTCGAAGACCGCGACTACTACAAGGAAGTCAACGCCTTCTGGGTACCCGAAGCCGCCCGTTGGGAGAGCTTGCGCGCAGCCGCCAAACAGGTGGACATCGGCAAGCGCATCGACGACGCCTTGAGCCTCATCGAGGCGGAAAACCCCACGCTCAAGGGCATCCTGGACAAGCGCTACGCCCGCGCCCAGTTGCCCGACGGCAAGCTCGGCGAACTGGTGGACCTGATCTCGACCATCGGCTTTGGCGACAACCCCTCGACCGCCCGCGACGTGCTGGGCCAGGTGTACGAGTATTTTCTCGGCATGTTCGCCAGCGCCGAAGGCAAGCGCGGCGGGCAGTTCTACACGCCAGCGAGCATCGTCAAGACACTGGTGGCCATCCTCGGCCCGCACAGCGGCAAGGTGTACGACCCGTGCTGCGGCTCGGGCGGCATGTTCGTCCAGTCAGAGAAATTCATTGAAGCCCACGGCGGCAAGCTCGGCGACGTGTCCATCTACGGGCAGGAGGCCAACCCGACCACCTGGCGCCTGGCGGCGATGAACCTGGCCATTCGCGGCATCGACTTTAATTTGGGCAAAGAGCCGGGCGACACCTTCACCCGCAACCAGCACCCGGACCTGCGCGCCGACTTCATCCTGGCCAACCCGCCCTTCAACATCAGCGACTGGTGGCATGGCAGCCTAATGGGCGATGCGCGCTGGGTCCATGGCGACCCGCCGCCGGGCAACGCCAACTACGCCTGGCTGCAGCACATGCTGCACCACTTGAAGCCCACCGGCCGCGCCGGCATCGTGCTGGCCAACGGTTCCATGTCCAGCAGCCAGAACAGCGAAGGCCAGATTCGCGCCGCGATGGTCGAGGCCGATGTGGTCGAAGTCATGGTGGCGCTGCCCGGCCAGCTGTTTTTCAACACCCAGATTCCGGCGTGCCTGTGGTTCCTGGTCAAGCAGAAAACCCACCGCAAGGGTGAGGTGCTGTTCATCGACGCCCGCAAGCTCGCCACGATGATCAGCCGGGTGCAAAGCGAGTTCACCGACGCCGTGATCGAGCGCATCGCCGCCACCGTCGCTGCATGGCGCGGTGAGGCGGACGCTGGCGAGTACCGGGACACCCTGGGCTTTTGCCGCAGCGTCAAGCTGGCCGAGATCGCCCAGCACGGCCATGTCCTCACTCCCGGCCGCTACGTGGGCGCCGAAGCGGTCGAGGACAACGACGAGGACTTCGCCACCAAGATGCAGCAGTTGACCGAAAAGCTGGGTGAGCAGATGGCCAGGGGCGCGGAGCTGGACCTGTTGATCCGCCAGAAGCTGGGAGGGCTAGGGTATGAGTTCTGAGTGGCAATTCGGAAAGCTCGGCGACTTCATTGAACTAAAACGTGGTTACGATTTACCGCAAGCGAAAAGAACTTCTGGCCCGTTTCCTCTCGTTTCATCCTCCGGTGTTAGTGACTGCCACTCCGTGCCAATGGTGCGAGGGCCAGGCGTGGTCACTGGGCGATACGGAACGATTGGGCAAGTCTATTTTGTTGAAGATGATTTTTGGCCGCTGAACACAACCCTTTATGTTCGTGATTTCAAGGGTAATGACCCAAAGTTCATCAGCTATTTTTTGAAGACCGTTGATTTTTTCGCCTATTCAGACAAGGCGGCAGTGCCTGGCGTAAACAGAAATCATCTTCATGAAGCTCTTGGTGCAATTCCTGATTTACCCACTCAACAGGAGATAGCGAGAACGCTCGGTGTCCTGGACGACCGCATCGCCCTGCTGCGCGAAACCAATGCCACGCTCGAAGCCATCGCTCAGGCGCTGTTCAAGTCGTGGTTTGTCGATTTCGACCCGGTGCGCGCCAGGATGGAAGGCCGCGCCCCCGAAGGCATGGACGAGGCCACGGCGGCGCTGTTTCCGGATGGGTTCGAGGATTCGGAGCTGGGATTGGTGCCGAAGGGGTGGGCGACACGCACTATGGCGGATATATCAACCGTGGGGATTGGAAAGACACCTCCTCGCAAGGAACAACATTGGTTCAGCGAAGACCCAAGCGATGTTCGATGGGTTTCCATTCGCGATATGGGCGCTGTTGGGGTTTACGCCGCAGTGACCAGCGAGTTTCTGAAGAAAGAGGCCATTGAAAAGTTCAACATCCGACGAGTGCCTGACAACACGGTATTGATGAGCTTCAAGATGACCATTGGCCGCGTGGCAATTACCGATGGCGAAATGACAACCAACGAAGCCATTGCCCACTTCAAACTGGCCCCGGATGCACAGTTGAGCACAGAGTACATCTATCTGCATTTGAAACAGTTCGACTTCTCCACTTTGAGCAGCACATCCTCGATTGCAGATGCCGTCAACTCCAAGACCGTGCGCGAAATTCCAATACTAATGCCGAGCCTTGAAGGCTTGACTGCATTCCAAAGCCAAGTCGCAGCGCTCTTTGCGAAACTGAAAAATACAGAACAGCACGCCCAAACCCTCGTCACACTGCGCGACACCCTGCTCCCACGCCTGATCTCGGGCCAGCTGCGCCTGCCCGAAGCCGAGGCGCTGCTCGAAGAAGCCTGCGCATGAAGCCCGCCAGCAACACCCCGCTCTCTCTGCCCGAGGGCTACGCCGACTGGCTGGCCCAGCTCAAGGGCCAGATTGTCCAAGCCCGGCAACGCGCCGCGCTCGCGGTCAATGCCGAGCTGGTGCAGCTCTACGGCCGCATCGGGCGCGACATCCTGCAGCGCCAACAAACGCAAGGCTGGGGCACCAAGGTCATTGACCGGCTGGCCCGTGACCTGAAGGACGGTTTTCCCGACATGCGCGGCTGGTCGCCGAGCAACCTCAAGTACATGCGGTTTTTTGCCCAGCATTGCCCGGACGGCCAATTTGGTCAGCAGCCTGCTGACCAATTGCCGTGGTTCCATGTCGTGACGCTGCTGACCCAGCTGGACAACGCCGCCGACCGCGAGTGGTATGCGGCCCAGACAGTCCAGCACGGCTGGTCGCGCACCACGCTCGCCCTGCACATCAAGAACCGGCTGCAGCAGCGTCAGGGCGGCGCGGTGACCAACTTTCAGGCCCGCCTGCCCGCTGCCGAGTCGGCGCTGGCCCGCGAAACGCTCAAGGATCCATACCTGTTCGACTTCCTGGGCCTGGGCGACGATGCGCACGAGCGAGAAATAGAAAACGGCCTGATTCGCCACATCACGCGCTTCCTGCTGGAGTTGGGCGCCGGCTTTGCCTTCGTGGGCCGGCAGTTCCGGCTGGAAGTGGCCGGTGACGAGTTCTTCATCGACCTCCTTTTTTATCACACGCGCCTGAAATGCTACGTGGTGGTCGAACTCAAGGCGACGGCCTTCAAGCCCGAGCACGCCGGCCAGCTCAATTTTTACCTGGCGGCGGTCGATGCGCAGGTGAAGGCGCCAGATGACAAGCCAACCATCGGCCTGCTGCTGTGCAAGCAGCAAAACCGGCTGGTGGCCGAATATGCGCTCTCGGGCATCGACAAGCCCATCGGCGTGGCCGAGTACCAGCTGCTGCGCGACCTGCCGGCCACCCTGGAGCAGAGCCTGCCCAGCATTGCCGACATTGAAGCGGAGTTGTCGAGCGACGTGGGCGCATTGCAAGCCCTGGACGCACCGGATGAGCCCAGTGACCAGCCTTAAGAGAAGACCCACTTGAACAAGAACAAGAAACAACCCTCGCGCCCGATCGTGGGCCAGCTGCGCCCGCCCCATACCGACCCCTCCACCCTGGAATGTGCCGCATGAAAACCCTGAAACGCTTCTCTGCAGCGCTCGCCATCGCCGCTGCATCCCATGCCGCCAGTGCCCACGAAACCGGGCTGAGCAAACAGCACGCAGCCTGCATGGACAAGTCCGGCGGCGTGACGATGGGCATGATCGAATGCATCACTGCGGAAAACCACCGGCAGGATGCCCTGCTCAACAAAGCCTACAAGGCCCTCATGGCCGAGCTGCCGCCCCCGCGCAAGACACAGCTGCAGGAAGCTCAACGGGCCTGGATCAAATACCGCGACGCCAACTGCGCCTTCTACGATGACCCGGACGGTGGAACGCTGGCCCGCGTCAACGCCAACTCCTGCATGATGGCCGCCACGGCCGACCGTGCCCGCGAGCTTGAAAGTTTCAGGCAGTGACCGGAACTCGAACGGCATGAAACCCACGCTCAGCACAGGCGGACACTTGCCCAACGCCGGAACCGGCTTGGAAAATGGGTTCGAGATCCCGACTCCCATCTCCATGGTGCCGCTGACCGACCCTGTCGCCAGGCGGGCGGGAAGGCTGCTTTCGATGGTCCACGAGTTGCACAAGGCAGGGTATCAGCGCCTGCGCATTTGCGCTGGATATTCACCCGATAACGCTGAGTGGCGCTGCCATCTGCTCACGACAAACAACATGCGCGGCGATGGATGGACCCCCGTCTCGACGGCTACCGCTCACGAATATTCGTCGATCAATGCGAGCCGTTATTTCGGGTGGGACGACGCGCAAACCGACGATGCCCGCCGACTCGCTGCCAAATTCATCGACCGGTTTCCTGAAACGGCTCAAGCAGCTGTAGGAGATGACTGGACCTACGCCGGGTGGTTCATATTGATTCTCGGGCGCGCTGAAAACGGCCGGCTCCCGGCCTTCTATGGGGGTCTTGATTTCGAGCCGCCGGCGCCCGCCACCCCACTTCCTCCTGGTCTTGAAATGTCGGAACGTATAAACGATGGTGAGGCCGAACAGAAAATCATCGCCCACGAAGATTTGACACTGGCTGACCTGCCACCCCGAAACGCAAATTACGAGCGTCTCTGGCCGTTCTGCTTGTCGTTCGACGGTTATCGCGGAGGTCTCCGCTCGGTCGAGGACTGCGAAAGCATCGCCAGCCTGACCGAGCGCATGGGTTTAAAAAATGCCACGCTGGAAAGACTGCGGGTAACAGCGTTTATTCGGCAGCGGGCCATCAAGTGGGGCGACCCGTTGCCCCCCTCCGAGAATCTTCTCAACGCCATCCGCGAAGTGGTTGAGGAAATAAGACAGCGGCTCGATCCCGCTCTTCACCGCCCCAATAAGTTGACATGACCGAAGACCAACTCGAACAAGAAACCCTGGCCTGGCTTCAGGACGTGGGCTACACCTGCCACTGCGGCTACGACATCGCGCCTGACGGTCCTGCGCCCGAGCGCAGCAGTTTCAGCCAGGCGCTGCTGCCCTTCCGGCTGCGCGAGGCCATCCACAAGCTCAATCCCGGCATCCCGACCCCTGCCCGCGAAGACGCCTTCAAGCAGGTTCTTGACTTGGGCATCCCGGCGCTGCTGAGCGCCAACCGGCATTTCCACAAGCTGCTGGTGGGCGGCGTGCCCGTGGAGTACCAGAAAGACGGCCAGACCCGGGGCGACTTCGTGCGCCTGATCGACTGGGCGCAGCCGGCGCGCAACGAGTTTCTGGCGGTCAACCAGTTTTCCCTCAAAGGTGCGCACCACACGCGCCGCCCCGACATCATCCTGTTCGTCAACGGCCTGCCCTTGGTGCTGCTCGAACTCAAGAATCCCGCCGACCTCAACGCCAATGTGTGGAAAGCCTACGACCAGATCCAGACCTACAAGGCGCAGATCCCGGGCGTGTTCGAGTACAACGAAGTGCTGGTGATTTCGGACGGCACCGAGGCGCTGCTGGGGTCCTTGTCTAGCAGCAGCGAGCGCTTCATGGCCTGGCGCACGATTGACGGCCAGGCGCTGGACCCGCTGGGCCAATTCAACGAGCTGCAGACCCTGGTGCGCGGCGTGCTGGCCCCGGCGTACCTGCTGGACTACCTGCGCTACTTCGTGCTGTTCGAGGACGACGGCCAGCTGGCCAAGAAAATCGCCGGCTACCACCAGTTCCATGCGGTCCGCTCGGCCATTACCCAGGTCGTGACCGCCTCTCGCCCCGGCGGCACCCACAAGGGCGGCGTGGTCTGGCACACCCAGGGCAGTGGCAAGAGCATCACCATGACCTGCTTTGCTGCTCGCGTGATGCAGGAGCCGGCGATGGAGAACCCCACCATCGTGGTGATTACCGACCGCAACGACCTGGACGGCCAGCTCTTTGGCGTGTTCAGCCTGGCCCAGGATCTGCTGCGCGAGCAGCCGGTGCAGGTCAGCACGCGGCAGGATCTGCGGACCAGGCTGGCGAACCGGCCCTCGGGCGGCATCGTGTTCGCCACCATCCAGAAATTCATGCCGGGCGAGGATGAGGACACCTTCCCTACCCTGTCCGAGCGCCACAACATCGTGGTGATTGCCGACGAGGCGCACCGCACCCAGTACGGCTTCGAGGCCAAGCTCAAGGGCAAGCCCGGACACGAGACCTACCAGGTCGGCTACGCCCAGCACCTGCGCGACGCGCTGCCCAACGCCACCTTCGTGGCCTTCACCGGCACCCCGGTCAGCAGTGAAGATCGCGACACGCGCGCCGTGTTCGGCGACTACATCTCGGTCTATGACATGCAGCAGGCCAAGGAGGACGGCGCCACGGTCGCCATCTACTACGAGTCGCGCCTGGCCAAGTTGAAGCTCAAGGAAGAAGATTTTTCGCTGATCGACGAGGAGGTCGATGAGCTGGCCGAAGACGAGGAGGAAAGCACCCAGGCCAAGCTCAAAAGCCGCTGGGCTGCCCTGGAGAAGGTGGTCGGCGCTGAACCGCGCGTGGCCAGCGTGGCGGCCGACCTCGTGGCGCATTTCGAGGAGCGCAACAAGGCCCAGAGCGGCAAGGCCATGACGGTGGCCATGAGCCGCGACATCTGCGTGCATCTGTACAACGAGATCGTCAAGCTGCGCCCGGACTGGCACGACCCGGATCCAGAAAAGGGCGCCATCAAGATCGTGATGACCGGGTCCAGCAGCGACAAGGCGCTGCTGCGCCCGCACATCTACAGCGCCCAGGTCAAGAAACGCCTGGAAAAGCGCTTCAAGGATCCGGCCGACCCGCTGCGCCTGGTCATCGTGCGCGACATGTGGCTCACCGGCTTTGACGCGCCGTGCGTGCATACCCTCTACGTGGACAAGCCCATGAAGGGCCACAACCTGATGCAGGCGATTGCCCGGGTCAACCGCGTGTTCAAGGACAAGCAGGGCGGCCTGGTGGTGGACTACATCGGCATCGGCAATGAACTCAAAGCCGCCATGAAGGAATACACCCAGAGCAAAGGCCGGGGTCGGCCCACGGTGGACGCGCATGAAGCGTATAGCGTGCTGGCCGAAAAACTCGACATCCTGCAAACGATGCTGCACGGCTACGACTACAGCGGTTTTCTGACCGGCGGCCACAAGGCGCTGGCCGGCGCCGCCAACCATGTGCTGGGCGCCCAGGACGGCAAGAAGCGCTTTGCCGACACGGCCCTACAGATGAGCAAGGCGTTCAGCCTGTGCTGCACGCTGGACGAGGCCAAGGCGGTGCGCGAGGAGGTGGCCTTTTTGCAGGGCGTCAAGGTCATCCTGACCAAAAAGGATTTGAGCGCGCAAAAGAAGACCGACGAGCAGCGCGACCTGGCCATCCGGCAGATCATCAACTCGGCCGTGGTGTCGGACAGCGTGGTGGACATTTTCGATGCCGTCGGGCTGGACAAGCCCAACATCGGACTGCTGTCCGACGAGTTCCTGGCGCAGGTGAAAAACCTGCCGGAGAAGAACCTGGCGGTGGAATTGCTGGAGCGGCTGCTGGAGGGCGAGATCAAGAGCCGGTTTGCCAGCAACGTGGTGCAGGAGAAGAAGTTTTCCGAGCTGCTTGCCGGTGTCATCAAGCGCTACCAGAATCGCTCCATCGAGACCGCCCAGGTCATGGAGGAGCTGGTGGCGATGGCCAGGAAGTTTCAGGAGGCGGCCAACCGAGGCGAAGCACTGGGCCTCACCGAGGACGAGATCAAGTTTTATGACGCGCTGGCCACCAACGAATCGGCCGTGCGGGAACTGACCGATGAAACCCTCAAGAAGATCGCCCATGAGCTGACCGAGAACCTGCGCCAAAACCTCAGCGTGGACTGGTCGGAGCGCGAGAGCGTGCGCGCCAGGCTGCGCCTGATGGTCAGGCGCATCCTGCGCAAATACAAGTACCCGCCCGACCTGCAGGATGCGGCGGTGGAACTGGTGCTGCAGCAGGCGCAGGCGCTAGGAACCGTATGGATGATCTAGAGGTCGTCTTATACGGACGCCCCCCAGAAAGCAAGTGTTAGCAGCATGAAGCTTCAACGGAGTTGCAGTCTTATATACGGGTCTGTTTACGCAGACGTTTTGTCCTGCTGGTCCTGATGGCATTCGCGGAAAAGGCCGGAAATGCCGAAAAGCAGTTCAATTTTCAAGATTTTTAGCCTTTTCCAGAGATTGCAAAAGCCCTGAAAATGCCTTGAAGTCACTGGCGTAATCAGCACTGGATAAAATTCGACGCCACTCAGCCGGATCCTTCGCTACGTGCGAAGAGGGTTCCACAAAATCATCAGGGTGCCACTGAATTGCTCCTGATGATCTGAAAATCGTCGGGAGCAAAATCTTGCCTTCGCTCAACGAGGCGAAAGTCTTCGGATCGAGCGTGAGGCCTGAAACACGGATATCAAGGGATGGCAGCCGCGCAAGATGGGTGGCAAAATACACCACGATTTTGATGTGTTCACGGCAACGCCAGTAGTTCCAACGGCCGACATCCCACGCTTCGAAAGTTTCATACTCTTCTTGTGGCCCAGCCCGGTGCCACGTCCGCACCACAGGATAGAACTCAGGCTCAGCCGCGTTTGGCCTTGACGCTTCATAGGTCTTAGCGCTGTCATTTTCGTATTCAAACCCTGCTCTACGCACAAGGCAAAAATTTACCGAATCAGCACCTTGCGACAACTCAACCAAGCGATGCGCACCGGCAATCTGAGATTTGTACCAAGTGCCATGACGAAACGGAATCGCATTGTCACTGGAACCGGCAAGCCACTCGTAAGAAACGCCGAAGTGGTTGGATATCCACTCGATATTCTGAACTGTGAGCTTTTCCAGTAAAACAGCTGGAGCGCTCATATCACCCGCAGTGATGCGCAGTTCGCGCAAGACTTCAGCTGCGGCCGGTAAAGAAAGGCCATGCTCCTTAAGCAAGAGATAAAACCGGCTCGTAATGCCCTCGCTGGAATAAGCAACGGCTTCGATCTGCGATGCTGCGACTGAGTCGAGAATGCTTCCAGACAGTCCAGCCATAGATGCGCCTAAAGCAGTGGCCTGAGCCTCCAAAAAAGCGCGCGTTTGCGAACGCACCACAACGGGAAACCTATAGGTTGCATCGTCAGTGTTGGCACTGTTTTGCAGCGCCTGGTGGGTCGCTTGCGAGGTCAAGCGGTACAAAATATCTCGGAAGTTAGGTAGTTGCATGGGTTAAATTGAATCAATTAAAAAAACAGATGTGATTCATTATGAATCACATCTGTTTGATCCACCCATTTTCTTGTGATTTTCGAACTTGAGTTGTTTGGAAGCAACCAGCGTCAAGGACGGTTACACAGTGATCGAATGAGTCCACGATGGCAGTCTTTGTTTTGAAAGATAGTCCACAAGGTTCTTCGTTCCATAGAACGTCAGGCGCCCTTGTCTCATGAAAGCAAGTGCAGATTGATCAATCTTGTATCCAGCCAATTGGGTCTTGTTCGTCAGATCGGCAAGTACCTGCGCATTGGCGGAATCTGATCCAGATGTCGAGTTTGCTTCGAAGACCGCAAAATTGATCCATCCGCCCGAGGTTGATCGTTCTCGGATGTGGGCGAAATTTATTTTCATTCCTAACTCCTTATGCCTTGATGTTTAAATAACTCAAAATTTCAGTTTGAACCGAGCTTGCGCTTCACTTCCTCGATAACCTTCTCGCAGCAGCCTGTTACCTCAAAATTGAGTTTGTCCAGGCTGCGCCCTTTGCCCAACAGCTTGGGCGCTTGGCCATGGTCCGGGCATCGGCAGGAACCGACCTTCTTGCGGAGCCCATCCTGGACAGCAGACAACATGGCTCCTTCCAGTGCATCGCGCATGTTGCGGGGATCGACACGTCGCCCCCCGATTTCAAACTTGATATCAATCATCTGATTTCCTTGTGTTGATGGAATAAACAGGCCTCAGTGGAGGCCTGTTTTCTTGTCTCAGCCTTTGGGAGGAAAGGGGTCGTGACCGTGGCTGTCCTTGGACTGGATCTGACCATCACGGCCATGGATCACCAGTTCGGTACCTTGGTTTTGGGAAATTTCCCGTCCACGTTGAACGGCGTCGGTTTTTCGGTCAAAAGTCTCTGTCGCCCGTTCAGCTCCCGCGCCACGAACGGCCCATCCGTCCTGATGCGGCACGACATGCTGATTGCGTTTGGTGCTTGCGTATTTCAGCGATCGTGGACGCCTGTTTCAAACTGATCGTGGACGATGTTTCAGCGCCATCGTGGACGCGCAGGGATGCGCGCAAGCGAGGAATTAATGTATCTCAAACATCGCAATGCCAGCGCGCCATGGGCAGGCGCGAAGCGATGGCTTTTGATTCCTGAAGTCTGCCTTCTGGTTTCCTGTGTCTGGAATTTCTAATTTCTTAGGCCCCTGCCAGGGCCGCCGGCAGGCCCCCCGGTTGTGCATGTACCCATGCATTACCAAGTTGACGCCCGACGGTGTTGAGTGGGCAAGGCAATCAATTTGTATTCGGATCTCGCAGCGTGGCGCCCTTGAGATCAATCCGGTGGCTGCTGTGCACGACACGATCGAGAATGGCATCGGCCAGCGTTGGATCGTCCAGATAGGTATGCCAGGCTTTTACCGGCAATTGACTGGTGATCAACGTCGAGCGCGTGCCCACCCGATCATCGAGCACCTCCAGCAAATCGTTTCTCTCGGGCGCGCCCATTGGAGAAATGGCAAAGTCATCAATCACCAGTAAATCAAGCTTGGCCAGTTGACTCATTCGCCGATTAAGGCTGCCATCACCATGGGCGACATGCAGTTCATCAAAGAGCCGCCCGGCGCGCACGTACAGCACCGAGAAGCCTAAGCGAGCGGCTTGATGCGCCAAGGCACACGCCAGCCAGGTCTTGCCACAACCGGTGGCACCGGTGATCAGCAGATTCTGCGCATTGCGAAGCCAATCACCCCCGGCCAAGGCAGTCACCAGGGCGCGATCAAGTGCGCGACTGGCGCGCCAATTGATATCTTCGACACAGGCTGAGCTCACTTTGAGTTTGGCGGCTTTAAGCAGACGCTCGACCCGGCGCTCATCGCGCCATGCCACCTCGCGCTGCACCAGCAGGGAGAATCTTTCATCAAAACCCAGGGCGCTGACCGCGATGCTGGTGGCTTGCTCTTCAATGGCGCGCACCATGCCATCCAGGCGCAGGCTGCGTAATTGGGTAAGGGTCTGTTCGTTCATGGTCTGTCCTGTCGTGTTTGGTTTGTTGGGTAGGCGTGTGTTCAGTGGAAATAATCTGCGCCACGGATGTTGTCGTGCGCCGGGAGCGCGCCCGGTGTCATGGTGGGCAGGTTTTGCTGACGATCCAAGCCTGTTTTGAGAATGGAGGCCACGCTGCGGTAGGTAAGGGAGCGAATGGCCAGTGCTCGGGTGCAGGCCGCCTCCAGCCTGGCCGGCGTGAATTCGCGTGCCAAGCGCTGCAAGCCCAAACAAGCCCGGTAGCCCTGTTCAGGATGGGCGCGGTGTTCAAGCTGCCAGGTCACCACCGCTGCGGTGCTCACGCCAATGCGCAGGCCCCAGTCGATGAGCTTTTGCGGGGTCCACTCCAGATGCGCCCGGTGCGACGCAGGCATATGCTCAGGCGTGGTGGTGTGGGCACCGCGCTTGGGGCTGACAGCGTGGCAAGCCACGCGCTGGTTGGAGGAATAACATTCCAGCAAGGTGTCACTGGCGCGCAGTTCCACGGTGGTGCGCACCAGGGTGTGGGGCACGCTGTAGTAATGGCCGTCAAATTCCACGTGGTAGTCGACATTGACCTTGGCCGATTTCCAGCGGAATAACTCAAAGCGTTTGGCCGGCAGTGGACGCAGGGCTGGAGCATCAAGCTGCTCAAAGGCACTGCGCCTGTTGCCGGGCAGCTTTTTGAAGGCGCGCTGGTTCAAATCGTTCAGGAGCAGCGCAATGGCGTGGTTGAGCTCCATGAGACTGAAGAACTTGCGATTACGCAGGCGTGCCAGTATCCAGCGTTCAACGACCAGGACGGCGTTCTCGACTTTGGGCTTGTCTCTGGGGTGAGCCGGCCTTGCTGCCAGCAGGGCACAACCGTAGTGGGCGGCGAATTCTTCATACAGACGGTTGTTCTGCGGGTCGTAGCTGCACGGGTTTTTGATCAGGGAGCGGGTTTGGTCTGGCACGATCAGGCGTGGCACACCACCGAAATACTCCAATGCCAGCACCTGGGCGCCAATCCAGTCGGCTGTGGTCTGGCGCGCCGTGGCACAGGCGAAGGTGTAGTTGGAGGCGCCAAGGGTGGCCACAAATATCTGTGCCTTGGTGATTTCGCCGGTGCCGGCATCAATCAGCGGGACGGTTTGACCGGCGTAGTCAACAAAGAGTTTCTCACCGGCAATATGGGTCTGGCGCATGGAGCGCTTCAGCCCCATGGCCCACTCCCGGTATTTGACGCAAAAGCTGGTGTACTTGAAGGCCAGGTCGTTGCCCTTGGCGTATTCCTCCCACAGCAGTTGCAGGGTGACACCGGCGCGTTTGAGCTCAGTGTGTATCTGGGCAAAGTCAGGCAGTGCTTGTTTGCTGTTGCGCGGTAACGCTGCCTTGTACAGCTTGGCCTCCAGCTCTTGGTCGCTCAAGGTTTGTGCAACGGACCAGTCAACACCGGCCACACGCGCCAGTGACATGTATTTGCCGACTACGCTTTTGGATATCTTGAGGTTACGGCCTACCTCGTTGTAGCTCAGGTTGGCCTGCAGGTGCAGGCGCAGGGATTCTCGGATTTGGCGCATGGTGATTCTGTTGGTTGGCATGGACTCTTTCGCGAAAAAGCGTCGAGCCTATGCCGGGTTTAAGAAATCACTTGCCCGTATCCCCCCAAAATATCGTCCACGATCAGTTTGAAACAGCGTCCACGATCAATTTGAAATGCCGTCCACGATCACGCTGAAATCGCGTCCACGATCAGCCTGAAACACCGTCCACGATGGACTGAAATATGCAGGTGCTCATTGCGTAAGTCCTGTCACAGCGGAATTGCTGCTCACTTATGTATGCGGAGCAGTGGAAAAACCCGGACATTGCCACTAGCATGTGTCCGATACTGCGTCTTGCTCCGCATAGATCAATAAGACAGGGGAACAGATTGAAGCTCGATGACCAACCCGATAACAACGCAACACCTGAGGATGTGCATCAAGCGATTGAAGCTCTCAGCAACGAAGACCGCTATAGGCTTCGAAAAGCATCAATGATCTGCTTGGCAGGTACGGAATACCAAGATCCGATGGAACTGGTTCATGAGGCGATGGTCCGAACTATGAGCGCCGCCAATGGCGGTAAGGGTCGCCATTGGCCTAAGGATGTTCCATTTATGGCCTATATGATCCAGACGCTTAAAGGCCTGGCTGACGACTCGCGACAGTCTGCCGCTCAGAAGAAAACGGATCACCTGGAGGTAATGGCTGCGGAAGGTGCCACGGTGGAAGAGGCACTCGGCCGTTTTGGCTATTGCCATTCGGATGTACTCAGTCAAGCCGTTGAGTGGGAGGAATCCGAAAATAGACAAGATCGTGCAAAAACGGATGCCTTGCTAATCGATGCCCGCTTTGCAGATGACAACGAAGTCACGCTGATCATCATGGGCCACAAAGATGGGCTGACCCCAGCGGAGATCCGCGAGCTGGGGGAGATGAACCAAACCCAATACGAAACCGCCCGGAGACGTCTCCGACGCGGCCTGGAGAATTTGTTCCCAGGCAGGAGAGCACAATGAACACACAAAAGACCCGCGCAGAAATGGCGGCGCTTCGCGACGCCGCCTTGGAAGACCTGATGGCGACATCAGACGTGCAATTGCGGCAAGAAGCACTCGAAGATGGAGACGATTTGGCTAAGGTAGCGATGCAAGTCAAGACAACCATGCGCGAAGCCGTCGCCAGCGCCCAGCGCCAACGTCTCGCCCGAGCGAAGGAGCGGATGCGCCCAAGCGCCAGCGCTCGTCCCTTTTCATCACTTCACCTATCGGTGGAAGCGATCAAACAACTCGTTCACGGGATATTTCAAACGGACCCTAGCCTTGGACTGGCTTTTCGCGATGGCAAGAAGCAGACAGAGGCCGACTGGCGGAGCCTCTATGACGATCTGGTGAGCATGGGGGCGATCAAACCAGAAGATTATGGACGTTGATCTTTCCAGATTGTCATCAGCTGAACGGTTGCTCTGGGGGTATGGGGTCACCGATTCGAGTCATATCGATCTGGATGCCATCGCCAACGACAACGGCGCTGAAGTCAAGTATCGGCCGCTCGGTGGCTGCGAGGCTCGGCTTGTTGCGCGAGGCGAAAACGCCATCATCAGCGTCAATTCAGCAAGTAATGATGGACGACAGCGCTTCTCATTGGCTCATGAACTGGCCCACTGGATCTGTGATCGTAAGACCGGATCGTTTCTGTGCGCAAAGGAGGACATTGGGCCACAGAATGCCATAGCAAGGTCCGTGGAAGCAGATGCCAATAGTTACGCCAGTCAACTCATCTTGCCTACCTACCTGGTTGAGCCCTGGATGAAGGATCGCAAGGTTAATCTGGATGTGGCGTCGCTATTGGCGAAGGATTTCAACGCCAGCTTGACCGCAGCGGCAATTAAGCTAGTCAAACAAGCAACTGTTCCAGCCTTTGTGGTGTGCCACAACCAGACCCGACTCGCATGGCATCAAAGAAGCCCTGCTTGTTCGCCCGAGTTCTATGTGACTTCTGAACTTCACCAGGATACAGACGCCTTTCGCATGGCCTTCGGCGGGGTGATGGGAATGAGCAAATCCAAGCGGGAGTCAGCCAGCAGATGGATATCCGGTCGAGATGTCTTCCGGCTCGAAGTGAACTCGCAATCGATCAAATTACCAGACGCTACGGTACTAACAATCATCACACTTTTCAAGTAGGCCGAGAACAAGCAGTCGTGTCAACCAGCCGCCATTCCGATGTCGGAAACCTTTGAAATGACAATTCCAGTCATCGCATCCATCCAACACGGTTTTTCGTACGGATTTTGTGTAGTCTTGAGTGGCCTTGCCAATCGATTTGACCTGAGTCAAGCGGTCGTTTTTGCGCCGGTATGGCCTCTTGTAAGGTCGAAGTTTATAACTATAGACTTGATGCCTGATGAGAAGCGCCCCATGAGGGCAATGGCTCACAGGCTAAATCGAAGCGTCCGAGACGTGAACCAGGCGAATTGCACCACGTCCCTTTTCGGTAGCAGGATCGCTGCCTTTGCGGCCGCCACTCAACAAGTTCAGCATGAGGTTAAACGTCAATGCGTTGATTTCCTCAATGGGAATCAGTAGTTCGTCAGCCACGTCGAATTTCGAAACGCCCTCATCGCGCAGTGCCTTGAATACCTTCTCAAGGATCAACGACTTCTCGTGAGTGGCCTCTTCGGGCTCTTTGGTGCGGTAGCCCGCTTCGGCCAGTTGAATGCACAGCGTTCGGTAGACCCAGTCCGACGTCATGCCCAGCGCATGCAGCCGGTAATTCAAAGCGGCGACCGAAACCTTCCAATAGTGTTTTGCGCGCACCAGCCCTGGAAGGGTGGCGACGCGCGGTGCGTTCGACAGCACACTCTTTCTGGGCATCAAAAACGCCGAGGCAAAGGCATTGGCTTCGCGCTCCAACTCCGGCCCTTGCGTCTGGCCATGGCGATGCAGGACCAGGTGCCCGAGTTCGTGCGCAGCATCGAACCGGCAGTGCTCGGCCGATTTGAACGTATTGAGGAACATGAACGGCTTGCCGCCGTGCCACATCGAAAACGCATCAACCTCCTTGGCATCAATGGCCAGGGAGAAAACGCGCACACCCTTTGACTCCAAAAGGGTGATCATGTTTTTGACAGGCAACTCGCCCAGGCCCCAGTGCGACCGAAACGCCTCTGCCGCCGCCTCTGGTGCATTTGCGGTCGATTTCGATGGAAAGGGAATATCGTCTTCGTAGCTTTCGCGGCTAGATAGTCCAGTCAGAACGCCTGACTCACGGCCCAGATCGGGAAGGTTCGGCTCGGGCAGGTTGAATTTTTTTTCCAGCCATTCGTTGAGCAGTAGCCCAATCGAGCCGGATCCCAATGCAGAGTCGCGTTGGCGTGCGCTCATCTTTGACATGGAGCGAAAGCTTGCAATGCCCATGGTCAGCTCTTCAGGGTCCGCCGCATGGAAAAAGGCTTCCGGGAAATTCAGCGCCTTCGTCATCCTCTGAACATTGGAAGGCTCCGGCTCTTGGTCACCCTTTTCATAAGCAGATACGGAGCGCTCGCTGACGCCGATGCTTTCAGCAATCTCCCGTTTGGTCATGCCTCGCCGGCGCCTGGCCAGCGAAAAACGTTTCGGATTGAACATTCAGGGTCTACGCTGCCTTGCGAGTGACAACAATATCGTCTTCAGGAAGTTGCGGCATAGGCATGGGCATGGGATCGTTGTCCAGCGAGATGGTGCCCAGCAAGATGCGCTCGGACCATCCAGTCACGAAGCGCTCGGTGACATCAAAACCGTTGGGCCGCGACAGCTCCAGCCGAATTTCGTTCCCGCAACGGTGGTGCAGCAATATCCAGGTATCGGTCGCGACGATGCCTTCTGGCGCTGTAGGCATTGTTTCGGGAAACAGATCAGCCGTCTGATTGTCCTTGACAGCCTTGGCCGTGCGCGGGCCTTTTTCACTCTTGTTTGATGGAATACGCAGCCGATCGCCCGTTCCTTCGTTGCCGGAAGCAACGGCAATGCCCATGTTCAATTTTGGATTAAAGACCAACTCATAGTTACCTTCATTTCTCACTTCCCAGCCATGGGGCACCAGGAAGTCACGAAGCGCAGCGACAGTCTCACCAGTCATGACCCCGTAACGATAAAGACGTGGATGATGAGAGGTCATACGCGCCAAATACATATTGGCTTGAACAGGTGAATCAATCAAAACTTGTCGGCTCAACTGAAGCTCAGCCAACCTGGCATCTGCGTTTTCTGGTTCAGCAAAAATGATGGTTTCAAGCATGGAAGGCTTCTTGAGTTGACTTCCGGTAATCTTACCGCGTTTGTGGTTAAAAAAACGGAAGCCAACTTATCTAAATGCACACGACTTATTGTGAGCAGGCGCAGTAGCGCTTCACGGTAGCCAGTGAGAGGCCCCAGTGCTCTGCAGTTTTTGCCAGGCTCGCGCCGCCCTCGCGTCGCCACCGGGCCACCTCGCCCGCGTCGGCCTTGGCAGGGCGACCCAGACTTTCCTTGCCACGGTGCGTGAGACCTGTGCGCGTCAGCGACTCCCGGGCCACCTGGCGGCCGGCAGCCGTGCGCTCGGCGATGCGCTGGCGCTCCATGTCCGCCACCTGTGCCAGCACCGCCAGGATCAGCTCGCCGGCGCCCTTGGCCATCACGCCCAGGCCATGCACGTGAACGGCCACCCCCTTACCCAGCAAGAGCCGGACCGTGGACTGCACATCCAAGGCATCGCGACCGAGCCGGTCGACCGCATAAACGTGCAGCGTGTCACCCTTTCGGATAAAGGCCAGCAGCCTGGCAAAGCCCGGCCGTTTCGCCGCCAGGATGGCGCCGCTCACCCCGACATCGTCGAACTCCTCATCAAAGCTGCCGCCCATGGCAGCGCGCTGCGATTCAATGCTCTGGTCCGAGGTCGAGACGCGGTAGTAGGCGATGTTGCTCATTTTTGGCTCAAAAGATAGTGTGTTAACTATAAGCCAGGCTCTTAACCTGTTTTAGTATCTTTAAAGCCTAGATTTATGCGTCCTTTCAGCCTAGCTCAAAACTTACAAGTTATGAGCCAATCACCTTGCATATATTTTATCCCGGTCACGAACTTTTAAAATTGCGGCAGCCTTGGCTTGCGGGATGATGACTGGCAATTGTGCAGCTGACTATTTACGCGTATGGCTGCAAAAGACTGAATGCTGACGCGCGAATTGACCTGCCAATGTCGGCGGTCGCCGATAACTGACATTCACTACTTTGCAAAGCGACTGACAGCTGCGCCCACATACCTGGCTTTGATGAGGATGTGGACCTATCAGCCTTAACGGACTGAGGGCTGTGACTCGCCGGTGACTTCTCTCACCAAAAGCGAATGAGAACTGCCGACCCAACGTCGCCGCTCGATTCGCAGAAGGCTATTCGCTCGCTCTCAAGTCATATTGATCGCTCATGACGCTGCAATGGCGATTGGTTATCTACAGGCCGAAAGTGAACGCCCTTCTCGCGAAGCGCGCCTCAGACTGGACTGGCGCGGCGAGGCGCACGCCACGAAAGGACTCGCTCTGTTGCAAGGCTGCGCTGCGACGGTCGCCAAGATCGACCAGCGCGTCCAGAACCTGCAGCAGCTTGCGAGCCAGAGCAGCTGGCAACGGATGCTGTCGGTCGGCGTGCGCCTGAACCAGAGCAGCGATCGCGGCTGGTACCGAGGAGCCCTTCCAGCCAGAAGGCAGGTGCCCATCGACGATCTGCGTCATCACTTGGTCGGCGAACGTATCGGCCGGGTAGGCTGCACCGGAACGTTCGCACAGCGTGACAAACTGGCGCGCGACGTAGGGGTGCCAGCCGATGGCGCGCACCATACGATCGACCAGGGGCATCACCCGGCCAAGGTCGTCCCAGCGGCCGTTGGCGAAACGCGCGGCGCCGGGGGCGTGCTCGACGACCACGAAGAGCAGCGACTTGACCAGCTCAGGGAGCTGGAAGCCGCCCATGCGCCCGTCGTTGTACTGCGAGCGGCGCAGGTCGTCGTGCTCCAGCGTTCGTTCGAGCACGGCTTGCAGCAGCTGTAGAGTGTCATCCCGGATCTCCGGCCCATCCAGGATTTCGCCGCAGACCAGCGACAAAGCGAATGGCGCGAGCAACCGCATCGCAATCTCGTCGGGCTGTGCAAAAATCGGTCCTAGCAACCTCTGCAAGGTCTCGTCGCTGGGAAGATGGGGTGCAACGCTTGCGATCGTCCGACCCAGCTGGTCCTCCCACTCGTAGAGGTTTCCATCGCCACGTTCCCGCCCCCGGCGACGCTCGGTTCGCCACGCCGGGTTGATTGTGTCGAGGGTCCAGCCGACAAACGCCTCGAGGGCGTCCACATAGTGCGCACGGCCCTCACTCGCCATGACCGCCGCCACCAGGACTTTCTGCAAGACCTTCGCAGCGTACTGGCTGTCCCACAGATCGTCGGTACTATGCCACCCGTCTTCCTCGCACCCGTCAAGAGCCTGCGGATTCTCAGCGTCCGGCGTAGCCCGGACCCATGAAGGCCGTGGACGCACCCAGGCAGGCAACGGCCCTTGCGCCCGGTACTCGTCGAGAACCGCTGCCAATATCGCGGCCCGGCGGTCCGCGTCCACCCGCCGCCGCACCTCAGCGTCGAGCCGGTAAATATCTCGCCTGCTTACGAGCTGCGCCAACCGCAGCCCGAGGCTCAGGCTGCACCAAGCGAACCGCGCATCGCGCTCCCAGCAACCGACGACACCGGCCAGCGCAACGAACGAGACCGCATCGAGCGGGTGCGCGATCAAGCGATAGAGTGATTCGCGATCGTCAGGATATTCGCGGGCCGACTTGATACGTGCGGCCAACGCATGCGCCACGAAGATCTTCGAGTGCCAAGGGATCACCGATCCGGCAAACATGTCGTCGGACATTTCGTCCTGCGCAACGCGGAAGCTTTCGATGGTGTCATTGGCCCAGACCTCGTTCCCGCCAGCATCGACAAAGCAAATCACGGCCGCTGCCGTTCCCGCAATGGCCCCTTCCGTGAATCCGCTGCCGGGCATAAACGATATTGACCTTCCTGCAGTGGCCGTTTCCGTTAGCTCCTTTGCACGCTCGATGGCCTCATCCACCGAGAAGCCCGGCGCCCAGCGGCGAGACGTGAAGCACTTGTCCACCCACAGCCACAACTCCATCTCGCGCGTCACCTGCGCATGGTGCTGCAGGGACGCTTGCACCTCGGGAGCTTCGTGCCGTGAACTGCTCATCGAGATCTGAACTACATCGTCACGGCCGGGTACCGGCTCAGCGGTGTAGTTCTCGATATGGCCCAGTTCGGACCATAATTCGGCCGTGCGGCGCAGCTCGGCCACATGTTCGGTATCCTGTTCCTCTTCCTTGTAGGCGAACTCCAGCCTGTTCTGGAAGTCGTCCAGAGCCGCGCGACACGCGTCCCGCAGGGTCGCATTGCCACCGAGGACAAAGAGCGGCACGAGGTCGCGCAGTTCTAAGCGGCGCGACGTTATCTGGTTGCTGTCCGCGACCGCTTGTCGGTGCGCCGAGTCGGTGCCTCGATTTTCGAAGCCGATCAGCCCGGCGCTTTGCAATTGCTGCTCCTGGACCATGCGCTGTAGGTCGAGCCGCCAAAGCCGGAGGCTACGCAGAAGGGCCAACGTCGATGGCGACACTTGCTTGGCTCGCAAGGCGAGATGCACTGCAATCCCCAGGATGCCGATGCTCGTGTGCCCTTGCAGCAGCTGTTGCAGAACTTCGTCCAGTGGGCGTCCGGCATCGAGTTGTGCGATGGCCCAGCGCTCCAGCGTCATGAGCGCGCACTCCACGACCTGCGGCCCGCCATGGCCACGGAACCAGAAATAGTGTCGGTCGTCTCCCCAAAACTCCTGTTGCCCCCACGGAAACACCAGTACAAGCGGCAATGGTGTCGCGTTGCCATGCCTGTGGCGATGTAACTGACGCCACGCCATGGTGGCGTGGTTCGTCACGTCGCGGATCAGCGCGAGCGCTGTCGCCAAGTCGTGCATGAACAGCGAGTGGAACGGCTCGCGCAACGGCGAGGCGGGGAAGAAGCCCTGGTGGTCGCCGCCGATTGACAACCGGTCCCAGTCGTGCTGGGAGAACGAGTGGTGCATGATCGACATGCTCGAGAGCGCGAGCTTGTCCCATCGCGATCGGTTCTCCGGCGGGATCGCCTCGGCCTCCTCACGCCGGCGCCCCTCTTCACGCGCTTCGCGATGCCATCGTGCCGATGTGTCGTCCGGTAGCTCCATCATGAGCCAGCGCCGGGCTACCCGCGCGAACTGCGCAGGATGCGTCTGCGCCAGCACCGGCGCGTAAGTCATGAGTTCGCGGAATGCACTATCGGCCCAGCGCTCAATTGTCTCGACTTTCGTGAGATAGGTTTTCGCCACATCCGGGTAAGCGCGCGCTGCGCGCAGCACCAACGCGCGTAGCTCCGTCTCCAGCTGAGTGGGGGCGCGCGGGCACGGCGTTGCATCGTTTTCCGGTCTGCTGTACCTGAACCGGCGGTCCGCATGCTCATCCTCGATCGCGTGCAACCAGGTTGCGCACTGCGCCACGATACGCTGCGACACTGGGTTGGGGTAGTCTGCAAAAGCGATCTGCCAGGTTTCGAACAGCGTGACGAGGTCACCCAAGTGTTTGTCCGGGATCGAATCAACTTGCTCGATCGCCCACGTGAGCAGGCGGCGCCATGCCGCGAAGTCTGAAGGCCAGCCTAGTGAGTCTGCGATACGGATACGCGCTGCGGCGTCGAGATCGCCGCCGATGGCTCCGGAAAGCACCATGGGGTTGGGTGTCGTCTTCTCGGCCTGCATCCACACTAAGAGCTTTCCGAAGAGCCGGTGTTCGTTCGCTGCCAATGCTGCAGCGAATATGTCGACGTGCTCGGCGAAGCGTGGGCTAAAAACGGGCGCCACGAGCCAGGCGCGCAACCACTGTGGCCTCACCTGAGCGCGCTCAAGCGCGAGTAAGTCGAGCGGCCATTGATTAGGAATTGGATAGGTTGCCTGCGACAACAGCTCCACCACCCGCGCCAGGGCCGGCGGTTCACCGGCCACGGTCAGGGCCGCAATCCAGTCATCATCCTGATCCTGCAGCAGGTGGAGGAACGACCACTCGAAGAAGATGTCGTGGCTAAACTGCGCTATGTGACCCGTACGTACCTGCTGTACCAGGCCGTCCTCCTCCAGCGCTGGGAGCACGTCCCGCGTCGCCGCCGACAGGTCACGGATGCGGACATTGCGGCCCAGGTCGGGCGCGCTGCGCTGAGCAAGCTCGATCAGCCCCCGCTGACGCGCTAGGGCCTGGGGCGCATGGGCGTCGTAGCCGCCCCGCTTCCACCATGCCTCCACGAGGTCCACCTCCGACTGAGGCGAAAACCCGGACGGGTACGCAGCCCGCGAGAGCCCCCGTGCTAACACTGCAGCGAAGAACGGACGACGTGCCAGTGTGCGCACGCGCTCGTTTCCTCCAGTCAGGAGTGGCTGCAACGCAGGCAGCGAATCGGCGAGTGAGCTCGCCTCTTCGTCCGTCAGATTCTCCACATCAACATAACCCACGCCACTGCTAGCGAGCAGCGCAGGAGGCACCCAGTTACGCAGGGGCTCGATGCCGGCGTCCCGCGCCGTGGCGACCACGCGCCAGTCGGAAAGTGCCGGGTTCGTCAGAAGCTGGCCGAGCAAGTCGTTCACGATCGCGCGCTGTTCCGGTGCGATACGGTCAAGACCATCGATCAGCAGCATTGCATGACCGGTGGCCGCGACCTCAACGAGCAGTGGCTCGATCGAGGTATTCGCTAAGCCCATGGAGCGGGCATGCTCGGACCAACAGCGACCGGAGAGTCGGTTCGCGGTGAGGAATAAGGTGGTTCCATCGGCGACGAGGCCTTGCACTAGGTCGCGCAGCAACACCGTCTTGCCAGTACCGGGTAGTCCTTTGATCAGCGTCAGGCGGTGGGTCGCCATTTGCTCGGCGAGCTCATCGCGCAACGTCTGGCGCGCGAGGTGCATGCCACCGATGTCATCGGGTTGCTGGTCGAGCCAGTGGCGCGTGCTTTCGCGCAGCGTCTGCATGTCGCCGGCGAATGCAGGCGCCCCAGTGAAGCGCCAGCCAGCCAGCGCGCGCACCAGTGATGCGTGGGTATGCACGGCGCTGCAGCCCGCGCCATCGCGCGCGAACTGGCGCAGCACATTCCACAGGTCGCCGGCACGCCCCACTTGTCCCGGAACCAGGGCGCGCTGCAGGCTGGCGATCGTCTCCGCTTCGTACGTTGATCCCGCGTGAAGAAAGTCAAACCGGATCAGCACCAAGTGTGCTAACAGGCGGTGCAGTTGATCGTCGGACAGCGGCGCACCTGTGTCCTGCGCAATCGCGCGAACCGCTTCGGCCACGGCGCTATGAGTGGCCGAAGCGTTCCCGCCATCGACAAAACGATGCATGAAGGCCGCAGTCGTGTCCGAAGCCCGCGCCCATTCGCACACCGCCGCGAACGCTCGGGACGGGTCTTCTGCCACCGACCCCGTGACCGCCCCGACGCGGTCCACCTGCTCGCGAAAGTCGAGCTTCTGCAGTGTCTGCCAGCTACGCTTGATCACATCTCGAAAGTCGCTGTTGGTCGCCGAACCGGAAATGGTGAGCGAACGCTTGACCTGCAGCGACAGCCGCATGACCGTTCCATCCGCCAAGGAGACGGCATCAACGATCACGTCGTCGAGCGGTTCGCCGAAGTCCGCCTGCTGCTGAGCGACCCGCTGCACGACTCTCGCGTCGAGGGCTGCCGCCGTCGTGCCACCGACCATCGCCGCGAGGTAGTGCGCCGCGACTGCGTCTTCGTAGGTAAATCCGGTACCGCCGGTAAGTTCAGATGATGTCATGCGTTGTCAGTAAGTCTCGTCGGATTATCATCGCCCCACTTGCGACGCTTCGCGGCATCGGTCAGCAGTCGTTCAGGCAATCTAAAGGTTCCTGCGTGCGGGCAATGTTGGCAATACCTCTAAAACCGGTCATCGAGCCCGGGAGGCCACTTGCATCTGGATGATTGCATCTCGGCAGAAACTGTACGTTGGGAGCTTGGTTTTCACCGACCGAAAACGCTGCTAAGGCGTCATTCACGCCTCTTCCAGAACAGCCCATGCAGAGCCCGCCCGTGGCGCCAGTTGCTGTCTGTCTTCAACCTCCTCAACCATTGATAAAAACGGTTATCAATGGTTGAACGGGGTGGCGTTTGGACTTGGACTGGCCTACAATAACCTAACTGTTGGGATTTTATGAAGGTCTGTACGCACCGGGGTTTGCTGATGGCAGTCCTCACCCGCAACGAGCACTGCCCGCCCCATGTGCATGTGGGCTCAAGCGACTGGGAGGCGCGCCTGGAATTCAGCTTCTGGCACGACGGCGTGCGATTGATGGATGTGGTTCCCGTTCACCGCCAGCCCACGGTCGCTGTGCTCGAAGGATTGCGCCAGGCCTTGAGAACGCCTGCGCATCTGCGCCGCGCCCGGGTCTGCTGGTGGCAGGCCGTGCAGTCCGTCTGTTTGGTCAACCAGCTGTGGGATCAGGAGGCCGGGGAGGTGGCGGCCCCGCAGGACAAGCGGCCCGGTGCGCGGCTCATTGAGGCAGCAGCCTTTGATGCGCAGCGCTACCGGACCATGTTGCAACTGAAGGGGGCCAGAAGCCCTGTGGAGATCGCGCTATGACGACGACCGTGAAAGTCCAGAGCCGGTTCGACGAACCGGTGACGCAGGAATCGTTGGCCAAGGCCATCGCGCGGGGCCGCCAGCGCGGCGGCGAAGGCATCCATGCCACGGCGCTGCAGTATCTGCCGCAACTGCAGTCCCTTTTGTTCGGCTTTGCCGATCACAGCGCCGTCGCCCTGCCCGTCAGGAACTACCCCGAACTGGCGGCGCTGGACGACGCCGAGCTGCAGGCCTTGACGCTGGGCTTTGGCGGCAGCGCCCTGTGCCTGGAAACCCGCGACCTGCACATCTCCATCGCCGGCCTGGTCTCGGCCAGCGCTCCACTGATGGACATGGCCGCGACCTTGATTGCCGCGCGCAATGGGCGTGCAACCAGCAGCGCCAAGACGGCGGCAGCCCGCAGCAATGGCCGCAAGGGCGGGCGCCCCCGGCTGGCCACAGCGCTATAGACCCATGCCAGGCGCCGCACCCCCTCCCCTGAAGACCCGCGACCTGGCAGCGCCCGCCCTGGCGCGCGCGCTGACCGCGCCCGAGTTCGCCCGCCTGGCCGAGGTGCCGCCCGAGGCCCAGTGGTTTGCGAATCTCGACAGCGCCCAGACAAGGCGCGCCTACCAGGGCGACCTGCGCGCCTTCATGGCGTTCACCGGCATTGTTCAGCCCGAGGAGTTCCGCGCCGTCACGCGCGCCCACATCCTGGCCTGGCGTGCCGAACTCGAAAAACAAAACCTCGCTGGCGCCAGCATCCGGCGCAAGCTTGCCGCCCTGGCTTCTTTATATGACTACCTGTGCGAGTCCAATGCCGTCACGCACAACCCGGTGCGCGGCGTGAAGCGCCCGAAGGCCGAAACGAGTGAAGGCAAGACGCCGGCGCTCGGCGACGCGCAGGCGCGCGCGCTGCTCGGCGCACCTCCAAGCGATACGCTCAAGGGCAAGCGCGACCGGGCGATCCTGTCGGTGCTGCTGTACCACGCGCTGCGCCGCGAAGAACTCACCAAGCTGCTCGTGAAGGACTTCGCCCAGGAGCGCCGGGGCGTGCCCCATTTGCGCGTGCAGGGCAAGGGCGGCAAGCTGCGCTACCTGCCGGCGCACCCGCACTCGCTGCGACTGGTCGCCGAGTACCTGGCCGCCAGCGGCCATGGCCAGGAAGCGGACAGCCCGCTGTTCCGGCGCACCCGCGCGCCCCGGGCCGGCGCGCTGGCCAGCGCCCTCACGCCGGGCAGCGTGTACGCCGATGTCGTGGTGCGCTACATGGCCCAGGTGGGGATTGCCGGCGAGAACATGGGGCCGCATGCGCTGCGCGCCACGGCCGCGACCAACGCGCTGGAGCACCAGGCCGACATCGCCAAGGTCCAGGAGTGGCTCGGGCACGCGAGCATCAGCACGACGCGCGTGTATGACCGGCGCGGCTCCCGGCCCGAGGATTCACCGACCTTCAAGGTGGCTTATTGATTCTGTATGTAGATGAGATTCGTCTTCGCAGCTTGCACGCTCACTGCGGCAATCGCCTGTTCTGACATTTCCCCTGTCCACCCGCATGCCCTCAAGGCGCTCATCCGAGCCAGCCTTGCACCTTTCATCGAACAAAAAAAAGAACCCATGAGAAAACGCGCCTCCACCAAACCCTCATCCCCGCGCAGGAAATCCCACTTCATCTATGCCCTGGTGGCTCTGGCGATCGGCCTGTCGGCCCACTCCTGCACCGACCTGCCGGTCGGGCGCCAACTCGAAGCGGCCGGCGCCAGCGTGCAAACGCTGGCCGGCGACCTGGGCGCGGCGCTGCGCACCTACGGCCGCACCTCGGCCCCTGGTGCCACCGAGTCCGCGCCTGTAGCGCGCACGGGCGGCGCGGCGGCAAGCCCGGCCACGGGCGATTTTTCAGCCTGCCGCCATTTCTTTGCCAGCGGCCGTCCGCCCGTGGTCGCGCCCCGGCCGACGCATCGCGCACTGTGCTACGACGCCTTTGCGATCCTGCACTCGGGCGAGAGCAAGACGGCCGTCTATGTCGCGCAAAAGCTCAACCGCGCTTCGGTGGCGGACGCCGATGAAAAACGCACCAACCGCTTCTTTGCCGATGCACGCCTGCGCGAGGCCGAGCGGGCCACGCTGGAGGATTACAAAGGCAGCGGATTTGACCGTGGCCACCTCGCGCCGGCCGGCCAGATGCCCACGGCGCAGGCGATGACCCAGAGCTTTTCGCTGGCCAACATGGTGCCCCAGGCGCCCCAGCACAACCAGGGCACCTGGCGCGTTTCGGTCGAGGATGCGACCAAGAAATACGCCGGCCGGGCGACTGGCGACGTGTATATCATCACCGGACCGGTCTATGCCCCAGGCATCGCCCAGAGCAAAGGGATCGGTCCGGGCCAGGTGCGCGTGCCCAAATACCTGTTCAAGCTCGTGTACGACGAGGACAAGAACCGGGCCTGGGCGTACTGGCAGCTCAATGACAACGCGACGCGGGGTTCCGCACCGATCAGCTATGGGGAACTCGTCAGGCGCACTGGCGTTGAATTCTTGCCGGGCGTGAATGCGGGGGATTGAGCGGCATGGCGCCTGCCCTGGCCTTGCTGACCTGTCATCGTGCCACCGGCGCCAGGAATCACCGGCATTGTGAAGTTTCGTCGTGCGCCCTTGCTTTTTTCAAACGACCGTTTTATTAACGAACTCATGCCTGATCGTGTTTTGCGAGTGACTGCAAAAGACTGATTGCGGCTGTAGACGAATCGAAACTGCTTGCTCCAGACCCGACATTGGAACCAGCAACTTGACCGTCAGCAATGTGCCGACGATTTCGGTGACTGCGGCACCCGCAACCGACCAACAGCGGTCGCTCGGTCGGGGAGCCCGGATGACTCAATAAGGCTGTGAGCTGCCGGTCGACCGGCGGCCGACAAATGACCGCTGCGAGGACGAGCAGGCAGTGAAATTCTTCGAGGCGATCAGTGTTGTGTTCCTGATAAGCTTGTCGCAATGTAACTAAAGGTACGGAGATCATGTGGATCGATACGACATTGGCGACTTGCTGGCAAAAGTTCCACTCGAAGAAGTAGTTACACGACTGGGGATTGAGACCGAGCGACGCGGCGGAGTAACTCGGGCGCTCTGCCCGTTTCACCAAGACACGCGACCGTCGCTGAATCTCTATTCGGCAGACGGGAATTCGCCTGCTCACTATCACTGCTTCGCCTGCGGAGCCCATGGCATCGCCATTGACTTGGTCAAGCAGGTTGAGGGACTGGAGTTTCTGCCGGCCGTTCAATGGCTAGCCCGGCAGTTCAGCATCAGACCAATACGTAACCAGGCATCGCGGCGCGCCGGGCGCGCGGGTGCAAGCGAAACGGCTCAGGAGTTCGCGCAGCGCATTTTTAACGCGCGGCACGACGTAGAGCAGTTCCAAAGCTGGTGCGACGAGCGCGGTTTCGATCCCGCGTTTTTGCATGGCCAGGGCCTACGCTGCATCACCCGCGGCGTGTTGGTCGAGAGTTTGCAAGCAGAGCCAGTGGGCGAGCGCGCCGGATTGATTGACGAACTTCAAAGTCTGGGTCTGATCAAGCGTTTGCGCTCGTATTCCCCGGCCGCGCAAGGCAAGCTAGACCTGCTCGACCAGTTCCAGGACTGCTTTCATGACGGCCGCGTCGTCATTCCGATCCGCCGTGGTGAGGCCAAGCGGACCGAGGTGGTCGGATTTGCTGGACGCGCCTTGCAGAGCGCTCCACCCGAGGGCGTGCCCAAGTACCTACTCACGCCGGGCTTCGAGAAGTCTGAGTACCTTTTCAACGAGCCCGAAGCATTCAGGGCTGTTGCTCAGGCGTTGAAGAACAACGAGTCAGCAAGACTCTATCTGGTGGAGGGCTTCCTGGATGCGCTACGGCTGCAGTCCCTGGGACAACCGGCTGTCGCGCTGATGGGTATCAGCCTCGGCAAGGGGCAGTTCGAGCGACTGACGAAGCTCTCACAGAAGATGCCAGGAACGGCCCCCCTCGCGTACTGCATCTTTCTCGACAACGACCCCGCCGGTTTTGGCGGCGCAGATCGTTTGGCGCGCGGATTGCTCGGTCTTACGGGCGTGGACATGCGCTGGGTGGGCATGCCCTGGCGTACAGAGCCCTCACTGGGCAAGGATCCCGACTCCAGTCTGCGTGGCTTGAGCACGCCGGAAGAGGCCGCTGCCTGGTTGAAGCGCTACGACCTGCCTGCTGAGGCGGTTCTGCTCGCGTCAGCCCTGGGAAGTCAAGATGCCTCCGAGCTTCAATTGCCACGCTGGGACAAGCTGGCCGCGACCGCGCGCGAACGGGCTTTGTTCCGGACAGTTCTGGCTGTCAGCAAGCTGCACGGCCGTCGCTCGCCAGATAGCGTTGCGGCGCGCCTCAAAGAAAGCGCTTGGGTCTGGGCCCAAGAGCTGCACGCCATGATGGGGGACCCTGGCGGCAGTGCGCGTCCCAACAGTCGCGGCATGTATCTCGATGAAAGCTATCCGCGCGCTGCATTGGCGCGCGCCTTGGCTTACCACGGCTCGCGCCGGGGCGAACTGCCCTCCGATGACGAGGCATGGCAAACCTTGAGTGGCAACGAGCGCTTGTTCGATCAGACGGCCTTCGCGCGGCTTCGAGCCACGGTCGCCGATGCGAAGCCGTGGCGCCAAGCCGCACTACTCGATGCCGTACAACTACCTCGTAAGTTCACGGCTGATCCGAAGGTACTGGGAGATCCCCGTCTCAAGGTCATGCCGCATCCGGCCGATCTGCACGTGCAGCAGCTCCTGCTCAACGAACTGTTGACGCAGCGGCATGACCGCCTGGCCGCCAGCGGCGGTGTCTTCTCGGATGGCATTCCCGCAGTGCGTTGGTATGCCTCGCGGCAAGCGGTGGAGGTAACCGGACCGTTTGACTTACTCAATGAGCCCGACATCGAACGCGACGAGCCCGAGACCTTGAGCTTCGGCTATCAGGTTGACATGGACGTCTTGGAAGGGGACAAAACCCCGTCAGATCAAGGCATGTTCCGGCCGTTTGGACAATGCTGGCGCGCGTTCATGGCATGCCTGACCGACCAGTGCCATGCTATTGGACCGCGTGTGCACGTATTGCGCCTTGATGCCAAGCGCTATTACGACTCGATCCAACGCTATTTGGTGCGGGATGCTTTGCTGACGCCGTTGAAAAGTGCATTGACCACGCACGGCGTGCCAGAAGGGTTCCGGGCCATATTCGGCTTTCACGATGCAGATGCGCCGAACTGGGACGCTGCACTGGAACGGTTGGTGAGCGGATTGGTATTCGAATACGAGTACCGAGATCCTGGGGCGGTAGGGGCACCTCGACAAAGTGATGCGGTCATGGGCATTGCGCAAGGGCCCGTGTTGTCAGCCTACCTTGGGACGATTGCATTGTTTCCGGTGGACGAGGTCGCCCGGAGGTTCATGCGCGACACGGCGGAAAGATTGCCTGACGGGCAGTGGCGACAGCGTGCGGGCTACGCACGCTATGTCGACGATATCGTGCTGTTCGCCGACAGCCAGGAATTGCTAAAGAAGCTACGTGAAGTTCTACAGGCCAAGTCTTCAGAACTTTCCATCGATTTGATCCACAAGGGTGACCGGGTTCGGGCGGGCTCTCCGGACCAAGTCATGCGCCAACTCAACGAAGGGCGCGGCCTCGCGGCATCTGTGCCAGCCTGGGAGACGCCCATTGTGGGCGACGGCGACTCGGATTGGAGCCTGGGCGACGACATGCCCCAAGTGGACCGGCAATGCGCCTTGCAGTTGCTGCGACACCCGGGCCTCATCGGTGACCCCATGCTCATTGCAACGCAGGTGAAGACGGCGATCTCAGCCCCCGATCTTCGCCCCAATGACCTGGGCCTGTGTGCCCGCTTGTTATGGTGGCAAGTCGCCGCAACGGAACTGTGGCCCGATGGAAAAGCCGCTTGGCACTGCTTTGAAGGCCTGTGGAACGAAGCATGCGCGGGCCAGCCATGGGTCGACGCCTTCAAGCAGCGCGGCTACGACTTGCTTTACGCCGTGGAAGGCCTGGACAAGTTGATGGATCCCAATCCGTGGCAAGCCAACGGGCTGCTGCTAAAGGAGCGCGATGAACACCGCGCCAAGCGCGTGCATCTGGCTGGCCTCGTTTGCAAGCCAAGCTTCTTCGTCGACGTGAGACCCGCCGAAAACCTCGAGCATGTGCGAAGGCGCGCTCGCCTGGTAGCGCGAAAGGCTCGGAGGCTTGCACACGCCGGCGCAGCGCTCGTGCCGCCAGATGTGCACGAGGAAGAACGCCTTACGGCCATTGAATGGCTGTGTCAGGCAAGCCAAACCATCGCAGCGAACTCAGACCAACATCCCGTTGCGGCACTACGAGACCGTCAACCGGCTCGGATACCCGGTGATGACCTGGCGCATGCGGTCATTGAGCAGTTGAAAGGCACGCACCTCCTGTCGAAAACCAAGGAGCAGGATTTCGCACCCTCAGTGCCGACCCACGGGGTTTCGGCTATCGCATTGGCGATCGACTTCATCCTTGACAGTTCGCCAAAGAGGACTGGCTTGCAACGGCTCGCTCAGCAGTTCCCGGGGCTACTTTCCGGGAGAGACGTCAACGGTAGACAGCTGATCTCGAATTTGCCGATCACCGGCGAACTCAGCTCGCTCTATGCCATAGACCCTGAGCAGGCAGCCGATGGCACAGGCAGACATCTGTACCGTTACTCCGAGCGTGGCGCGTCAACGAGGGCGCCTACTAGCGTCGATCTCGTCCAAGTGACATCGACCACTGAGCTGCAATACGCATCCGAGGTCCAGTCGTATCGCTTTGTGGAAAGCGCGTCCGACGCCGTTCGGCTTGTCGTCGACGTAAGTGAGGGTGCGCAACGCTGGGATGATCTTTGCGCACTGGGTACGACTGAGGTGGATGAACCCATCACCCAAAAAGCGGTGCGCTTGTTCTACGCCCTACTGTCCATACACCAATACGCGGCCGGAGAGGACAGCAAGGATGCCTACGTCCCCTTCAGACCGCAGCTGTTCAGTCAGGGGAAAGCGCTCACATCAACTCTGCATCTGCTTGCTGATCGCGTCCCTAGAAAGTTGCTAGGCGCAAGCGCTTGGTACCACGACCAAGATGATCGGGTCGCATCTGTGATGGTGCCCAAGGAGCGTGCAGATCTATGGCGCGTGGGCTGGGCCGTGGCTGATGTGTTGGGTGTGGCTGCCGACATGTCGGGCGAGACGGGCGAGCGCGACGAGCAACTGGACGACCTTGGCGAATCGCACGGTGATCAGAGCGCCACCGAATCATTTGCGGCGCGCGCCAAAAAGGAACTGGAGGGTTACGTTCTGCGTCAACAGCTTCGCAAGCTGCAAGGCGCTTATCTTTCTGAGGCACAGATCGAGACGGAAACGGTGACCTCGCGCGATTTGCCGTCAACGGTGCGCCGGGCGCTAAAGTTGCTGCGCACCTATCCATCAGACCAGAACTTGCACGCTCAGGTGCGGCATTTGCTGCTGATTGAGGCCGAGAGCCGCGCTATGGCCCTGCGTCTGCAAAGACGTAGCGCCGATGACTTGCGTCACGCGCTGCACCGGGTGTTTCCGGATGTGCTGGCGCGATTGCCGCTCTGGTCATTGCAAGGGCTGGAACTGGAGCGTCCGGCGGAACATGAGAAACCTTTGCGGCCCGAGCTGGCACTGATGGTTTCGCTGTACCGTGCAATGTATCCGGCTTCCGCTTCGGCATCGGCCGACGAGGTCGACAAAGACTCGTTCCTTCGCGTGGCGCTTGCGCTCGCGGCTGTCGGTGTCGGTCTGCGTGGCTGCGTGGCTTCACTTTGGGGGGCGTCGGTCGCCTCAGGTTCGCACCCCATGGCAGAGCACCTCAACGTGCCGGCCAGTTGGGCCATGCCAGACGCGGTCCGCCTTGATCCGCAAGGCGACTACCAGGCTATGCGAAAGAGGTTGCTTGACGGCGATTGGGCTGCACTTTGCAAAGCCAGTCCATGGCAGTGGATGTTGGCCTTGATCGGACTGCTGGACGCCGGGTACGCGAAGGCTTTCGATCCGGAGGCAGTCGGAGCCAAGCCATTGAAAAGTGTGTACTCGTTCCTTTGTGCGTGGCAAACCGAGTCGGGGAGCGTGGAAGACGCTACCCACATCGAAGAGTCGGAGCGGCGCTGGCCTTTTGATGCTTTGCCAAGATTCACATCAGAGCGCTGTGATGCACTGATGCAGGAACTGCCAGAGGCGTTATCTGCGCTTGATCAACTGTGCGGCATGCGCGTGGTGCGGGTAGAGGCGGCCGCGTTTGGGCGCGGTCGAAACACCACTGAGTTTGTTGATGCACGTGGCACAAGCTGGCAACTGACCAAGCCGCAATTCACCAGCCTTTACGACAACACGGTGGAGCAGCGCCGGCCCGCGCATGGTTCGCGGGCTCTCAAGGTCTGGACGGAAACGCGACGCACCTCGGACAACGATCTGCTGGCGGTGCACACATTGGACGCCAAGCTAGGGGGGTGGTTCCAGTTGGCATCAGTGCAGGCGGACGATGTCGAAGTTTTGAAGGCTGTTCCTGCCAAACCAGATGCTGTCGAAGAGGGCTTCGTACCCGTGAAGGCTGAACCGTCAATCGGCGACAATATGCCGTCAATGCCGTTACCTTCGGTGGCTGGAAAGCCACTCGGTGCGTCAGTCAACGAGGGCTCGACGCCAGTGCCTGTAGATCATTTGCGTGAATGGCAACTAGCGTCGTGGAAACAGCGTTTTGGGGTCGCTAGGACGAGCGCAGACAAAGATGCTGGGGACAGCAGCCATTTCCGCATTGCGCTTCTCCAGTGGCGAATTACCGACAGCTACGCACATCCCATAGCGGAGGCAGGCCTCAATGGATTACCCCTGGGGCAGTCGTCTCTGGAAGAACTGCGTAAGCAACTGGCGGGCAATTTCAAGGACTTGAACAAAGCCGCAAAGCGAGGAGCAGAGTTTCATTGGGGAAATGCCGAAGGTGTCATCTCCTGGCCAGAGCATCGGCGGCGGGTTTTCCTTCGCGAGGCGTTGAAGGCTTGCCAGCATCTGAACGTGCAGTTGCTGGTACTGCCTGAGGTTTCGGTACGGCTGGATACCGTTACGTGGTTGAAGAAAGAGTTGCGCCAGTATCCTGATTTGGCTGTGCTGGCAGGTACCTACCGACATTTTAGCGACAAGGTCGACTCCGAACATTTGATGGAGAAGCTGACACTCCTGTGGCAGCCCAACGACGAGTTGGCTGAGGCCTTGGGGGTGAAGGGGAAATCTGAGGTGATTCAGTTTCAGCGTGGCAAAAAGTACCGCGCGGTGGCTGCCCACGAACTGTTTCGACCGGATGTCAGCACGCTTGGCCCTTTGTTTACGGAGGAGCGCCTTCTGGAGACCCTGGAAGGCGAGCGTAAAGGCGGCTGGTCAAGTAGTCAGTTGAAGGCGCTTATCCCAGCGTTGATCCATGCGCCGAACAAGCTGCGCTATTGCATGGAACTGATCTGTTCCGAGCTGTTTCTGCTCACGAGCCCTGCGAACCGCATACCCTTGCAGCAAGAACTGGCGAAAGTGCTGAAGCACTTCAGCGATGACGCAAGCGTCGCCAAGAAACACGTAGACGATGACTTCGAAGCGCTCGGTGAGTTGCTAACCGTGGCGCAGTCAAATCGAGAGCGCCGCTCAGTATTGCTGGTTCCCGCCTGTACGACCCGCAGCAACGACTACTGGCACGCCGGTCAAGCCAGTGTCTTGGCCTCAGGTACTGCCACAGTTTTCTGCAATACAAGCAATTTGCATGGCGCTGGCGGAAGCTGCTTCATCGGCATCGACTCGGTCGTACCGCAGAACGGGCACCATGCTGGTATCGTCCACCTCCTGACGCCGTATCACGGGTGGCACAAGGGCATTCTGCAGCCTAATGGGAAGGGCGCCTTATCCAAGACAGATCAAGCGCTGGTTGTCGTGGATCTCGATCCAGTTCATGTGGTCAGCGGCAAGCCGCGCCCCCAGTTGCTGCCCGAGCCCATGTCTTTGGTGGCCTATCTGCCAATTGTGGAAGTGGTGAACAAGCAGGAAAACGCCGAAAACTTGTCGACCGCATTGAAGGATGTGTTGACGCCCGAGGGCCAGAATGTGCTCCGCCGTTTGCTGAAGGCAAAAACGTTTCCGGCGCCGTGCGGCCCTCTGCATGAGCGTGGCGCATTCGGCAAAGCCTTAGAAGAGTTGCTGGAGGCCAAGAGGAATGGCGAGTTGAAGCCAGACGTCGGTGGCGAAACTCTGGACACGTTCGCGGCCCTTTTCGGCGACGCGAGCGCCGTACGAGAGCGCATCATGGCGTGGCTGAAGGATCGCCATCAGCAACCAGCGCCTAAAGCTGGCAAGGAACAACTGGAGCCAGCATGGCTGGACTTCCTCGTCGCGGATTTGACCTGGGAGGCCCACGCGGACGACGCCCCTTCAATTCGAGTCCCGGCATGGCGGGCTGATCCCAGTCCGACCAAGGCGACGTCCGGGGGAGCCTAGTCTGGGTGATCGTGAACAAGGTTTTTTCGATCAACATGGGATGAAATCCGAACGACGAATGGTTCGGCCGCAGCAACCATTTATGCATTTCGCGAACGACTGTTGTTCGGCTCAAACGGCATGGTCACGGCGTTACTGCGGCTGACTGCAATCGCTGGAGGCTGTGTGAAAACGCTGGGATCTTGTCTGCCTGGGTGATTCCCCGCGCGTTGACGCCCATATGGTTTCATTGATGGGACGAACACATGAAGCGATACATTCAAGGAAGGGATCGCAGTCAAATCACGTTACCTGGGCGCCTGGATGACTACATTGGACAAGACAATCCAGTGCGCGTGGTTGATGCATTCGTTGATGCACTCGATTTGGCAGAGCTCGAATTTGCGCGGATGACGCCCGCAGTGACCGGACGTCCGGGCTATCACCCCGCAGTGCTCCTCAAACTCTACCTTTACGGCTACCTCAACCGCATCCAGTCCAGCCGGCGCCTGGAGCGGGAGTGCCAGCGCAACATTGAACTGATGTGGCTTATTGGCTGCTTGACGCCTGACTTCAAGACCATCGCCGATTTCCGCAAAGACAATGGTGCGGGCATCCGCAATGTGTGCCGCCACTTTGTGATGCTGTGCCGGGAACTGAAACTGCTGACGCAAGCTGTTGTGGCCATCGATGGCAGCAAATTCAAGGCGGTCAACAACCGTGAGCGCAACTACACCTCCGGCAAGATCGAGCGGCGTGAGCGCGAGATTGACGAAAGCATCCAGCGCTACCTGAACGCACTGCAAACCCTCGATCGCACCCAGCCCGCCGAATTGCCAGCCAAAACAGAGCGCTTGCAGGGCAAGGTTCAGAAGATGCGTCAGCGACTGCAAGAACTCAAAGAGATCAAGGCGCAGGTAGAGATGCAACCCGATAAACAGCTATCGTTGACAGACTCGGATGCGCGGGCGATGAGCACCCACAGCATGAAGGGCACCGCCCTGGTGGGCTACAACGTGCAGACGGTGGTGGAGACCCAGCACCACCTGATCGTGGCCCATGAAGTGACCAATACCGCCAGTGACCGGGCGCAGTTAAGCAAACAAGCGCGGGCCGCACTCGAGGCCATGGGGGTGCGTCAACTGCAAGCCCTTGCCGATCGCGGCTATTACAGCGGCCCCGAACTCAAGGCCTGCGAAGACGCGGGCATTGCCGCCTGTGTCCCCAAGCCCATGACTTCCAATGCCCGGGCGCAGGCGCGCTTTGGCAAGGACGACTTTATCTACATGGCGCGTGATGATGAATACCTGTGCCCGGCGCGTCAACGGGCCATTCACCGGTTCACCAGGGAGGAAGATGGCCTGCAGATTCACGTCTACTGGAGCAGCGCCTGCCCAGCATGCCCGATGAAAGCGCAATGCACCACCAGCAACTACCGGCGCATCAGGCGTTGGGAGCACGAAGCGGTGATGGAGGCGGTGCAGCGCCGCCTGGACCGCCAGCCCGAGGCGATGAAGGTGCGAAAGAGCACCGTGGAGCATGTCTTTGGAACGCTCAAGCACTGGATGGGCTGGACGCACTTTCTCATGCGCGGCAAAGCCAAGGTGGCAACCGAAATGAGTCTGCATGTTCTGGCTTACAACCTCAAGCGGGTGATGAAAATTCTTGGCATTGCCGAGTTGCTCAAGGCCATCACAGAGGAGGGCTTGAAAGCCCTTTGTTCACTTCAATGCCGACAGGCAATTCAAGCTCGGGCTTAAAAGCAATAGAGCCCGTGCGGAGGAATCTTCAGTTCGAATTCGTAAGCAGATCCAGACCTGTCGCCTCGACGTTGACAGAGCGTTCTCACCGCCAATGCGTTTTCACACAGTCTCGCTGCATTGCAGTCAGTGGTTCAATGCTGCAAACACGCCCACTTGACATAACGCCCGGCGGGGAAAACGCCTCAGGAGTGAAGTGCCGCACGGTAGGCCCGGTTCAGCCCGGCCGCCACGGACTCCAGACGCTTGTCCAAAGTCCAGATCAAGGTCTGATCGCTCAATAGCGCCGAAGCCAGCAGGCTCATGTCAACGAAGCCACACCCCCGGCCGTAGAGGCCCCGACGCTCGATCAATTCCAAAATCTCATCCGGTGTCGCAAGCGGCCCGCTTTCAAGTTCGGCCAGCATGGCAATGATGGCGCGCCGGTTCGGAGGTGTCCCGCAGGCCACTTCCGTGACCACATAGGGGTGGCATACGACCCTGCCGTCTTCGAGCAAAGCGGCCAAGCGCTCATTGCGCTGCTTGAAGTGGCCCACCCACACAGAGGTATCGACCAGTACGTTCATGAAGCGGGCGCGTCTTCGCGCCGGCGAGGCGCGAGTTCAATATCAGGCGCCTGCCCGCCCAGGGCCGCCAAGCGACGGGCCGCCTGGCGCTGAATGAACGCCTTGACGCATTCCCTGATCAGCTCGGACTTCTCGATCCCCGGCTCGGCCAGTGCCACGGCCCTGGCAAAAAGTTGATCATCAATCGTGAGTGTGGTTCGCATGGTCAGCCTCGTGCATCAAACATGACATCATTTTGCATCAAATAATGACAATAGAAAAGAGCATTGACCGTTGCCTGCCCCTGCGCTCAACCTTCTTGAGGTGAAATCAACGCTGCTTTCGTGGCTGCACGACAAGTCAGTTCGCCCTGGGCTCGCGCGCCTCTGAAAGGCGCAAACGCACCCGCTTTCTGAACTCGCGCGCCGCCAGCGCCGCGAACTCGGGCTTGACCTGGACACGGTCCTCGAACGCTTCAGCCAGAGCCTGCTGGACCGGCTGCGCGTCGGCCAGCCCGCGCAGCGCCTGGTCCAGCTCGTGCGCCGAGACGCTGCTCCAGCGGTCAAAGAAATGGTCGTACACGCTGCTGCGCGAGGGGAAACCCAGGCTCTCGAAGATATCGCCCTGCGCGCGGCTTTCGGTGAGCCCGGCCTTTACTTCAGCCACCTGCTCCAGCAGATCGTCTCGCACGGCGGCGCTGTCACCCGGCCCCCCATGGAACGACAGCTCCCACAAGGCGGCCTGGATGAAGCGGCCCAGGGTAATCTGGCGGTGGATGACTTTCTGGATGGTTTTGCCGTAGTTGCACGAGTCCATGTCTTCCTCGCAAACCAGCACCTGCGCTCGCACACGCACGGGCAAATGCAGCAGCTCGCGAACCGGCGTGAGGGACACGCCCCACTCGATACGCTCGTTTTTCTTGTGCATGACGTGCCCATCCTCAACGATGTCGGCCTCCTGCACCACGCCCACGCCATGAAAACGGAACCGCCCTGCGCCTTCGAACTCCTGCGTGGCGCTGTCGAGCGTCCAGACCTGGTAGAGCTCCAGGTACTCCAGCCGCTCCCATGGCTCCTCGGTGGGCGCGGCAGGCCCCTTTGCGGCCTCGGCGCACAGCTCGTCCACGAACTCCTGACGGTAGACTGCCCGCAAAACGGGATTGGGCTCTACCAGGGCGAAGATGTCGGCCAGCGTCACATCAGGCGCGACCTCCACGTCGCGGTAGAGGAATTCGTGCGCCTGCTCGGTCACGTCCTGCCACGTCCACTGGCCCGTGTCGTTGGCCTGGTCGACGACCCACTTGTGACGCTCCAAGCGAGGGCCGGGAAAAAGTTTGAGTTCTGTCATCGAAATTTCTTCACAGGAAACCCCGGCCTTTCAGGCCAGGCCAGGCACGGCCTTCTTTCGCATCGCCCGTCGATCACAGGGCCGGGCGCGGTCGGACTTCAATTATCAGCCACAGGACCGGAGTCGGGGGGTTGGTTCTATCCCGGCGCAGCCTCTGGCGTTGTTGCATAAATCGCCTGCACCCCTCAACGGGTTGCAGCCCATCACCCACTGACCCTGCTGGTGCTTGCGTACACCAAACCGGGCCATCCGGACGAATGCCAAAAGCTGATGAACCAGGTCACCTCCGAGCTAAGCCGTCTCACGAGTGCTGACTGAGGACGACTGGCTGAAGTGCTGCCGGTGACTTGCCCGCACAATACCGGCAGCTACTGCCAACCCATCCCATCCCATACCATCCCATGTCATGCCAGGCTCTGCTTTGGCAGCTTCAAGAAATAACTGCGGGCTCTGGACTTGCCCGGCACTCATTGCGCTTGACTCTCCACGCCCTTGAAAACCGATTCCATCGAAAGCTGGCAATCAATACTGGTAAGCGAAAGCACCCCAGCCGTGCTCTGGTCCGTCAGCAACCACGCGCCGGCATCGACCAGGGTAAAAACCTCCACCTGCCGCTTCGCGGGATCAATCAGAACGTACTCGCGCAACGAGGCCAAGGTGCGATAGGCAACGAACTTGTCTCGCTTGTCATAACCCCTGGTGCTGGGAAATAAAACCTCGACGATGAGCCTGGGGTCGGTCACGATTTGTTCATCACCGGCTTGGGCTTTGCCGCAAGTCACCATCACGTCAGGGTACAGCACCCCATCGGCAACCTGCACCTTCATGCTTTGTGCAAAGACCTGGCATCCGGTGCCATCGAGATGGTCCCCGATGCGGCTGGCCAGGTTCAGGATCACGCGGTTATGCCGGGCAGTTCCTCCGACCCTTGCAAAGGTTTTTCCGCGAAAGCACTCATGCCGCTCGGGCTGATGCGCCTCCCAGGCCAGGAAATCGGCCAAAGTCATTTTTTGCAAGGAAACGGCCATGCACCACCCCTCTGAACAGCACGCAATGAATCCCATCCTACGTGCCAGAATCGCGTTTGAAAACATTCCGCAGCAAATGAATGGATCAAACTTTTTCAAGCTTGGCCAGCTTGAGAGCCGCTGTCCGGTACGACCATGTGGTCGAACTCAGCCAAGCCAGGTGGCCCTGCCAGACCGTGACCACCCGATTGCCGGCCGGCAACCGGCGCAGCACCTTCAGGTCATTGATCACCAGCTCCAGCATGCCCGGCGTGGCCTCGGAATAACGGATCAGCCGCACCAGCGGAACCGTCAAGGCAGGCTTGCCCCCAGGCTTTGCCGCCTGCAGCGCCCAGAAGTCGCTCGACAGCACCTTGTTCCTGGCCTTGGTCAGCCGCAGATTGAATTCATTCCTGAAGTTGTGGATGCACAGGCACTGCACCGACCCACGCGTGTCTGGCACCATGCGCGCGTCCATGAACAGGCCCTCGCGCAAAGTGGTCAGCACCTCGATGATGGCCAGCATCTTGCGCATGTTTTTCTCCTCCACTTCCTGGCGCTGCACGGCGGTCGGGGTGGGAATTTCAGGCACGAAAAAATGCTCGTAAGGCTGGCCGCGCAGTGTTTCGAGGTCTGCCATGACGCAGGGATCGGCATCGGCCGGCATGACCCGCAGCAGCCGGATCGCGTTGGGCAGGCCCGACAGGGCAAACCACTCGGTGCTGCCCTGCCAGGACTGACCGGTCTCGTCCCGCAGTTTCATGCGAAAGCCGCCCAGGCCCTTGTGCAGCATCCGCTCGACCTCGTAGGCGCGCTGGTAATTGGGCAAGCGAACCTGGATGGATCGGTCCAGCGCGATGTGCCTGGCCTCGGGCAACTGCCTGACCCGCTGGCCCGGATTGCGGCTCAGCCCGATCTTGAAGCGTGGCTCATCAATGTGAATGAGCAGGTAGACATAACAAACCTCCGTGAGACTTCGCGCCCTGCGTTCCTTGCGCAGCGCTGGCGGCTTGTCGCCCGCATGAAGCGGCGGGTCTGCAGCGTCTCGCACCCAGGCTGTTGCAGTGCGGGGAGTCGATGGGCTCATGACAGATTCCGATAGGTTGACTCAAGCAAGGCACGCCATGGCTCACCGGCGCGCAAGTCCTGACCATGAACAGGCAAAACCACCCGTCCCCGCCGCCGGCCAGGCACGCGCCTCCAGCCAAGGGTGCGGCGGGTTGATGGGACAATCAGGATTGAAAAAAAGCATTTCACACCTATTTTTTTCATCCTGGATGACATTTTAGAACCACAAATGTCATTTTGACAATTATTTTTTCACTCTAGGTGAAATATTTACATGGAGCGTGAATTGATCAAGTGCCACCTGTCCCGATTGATGGGCGAGCGAAAGCTCAAGATCAGCGACCTGGCGCGTGACACCGGACTGCACCGCAACACCATCACGCTGCTGTACCAGGAAACGGCGACCCGGGTCGATCTGGAGGCGATAGAAGCGCTGTGCAGGTATTTCCAGGTGGGCATTGCCGACTTGCTGGAGATCGTCGATGCCCCCGCCGCCTAGAAGGCCCAGCAGGCACGCATGAAGAAAGTGCCGATCCATGACCATGGCCGTGCCCCTTCTTCATGCCGGGCTGCACTTTGCGGCTCGATCGCCGCCGCAACCGTTCGAGCTGGCGCGAGCCCATCACGATCTGGCCTTTGGCGCAGGGCACGGCCTCGGGAAGGCTGGGCAGGGGAGACGGCAATCACTCGGGCCACTTGCGCAGCCCTGCGCGAATGACAGCGGCTTGACCCGGCTGAAAAATTCGACCACGATGTCGCCTTCATCGGCAGGGTCAATCAGGGAGCCAAGAAATGACAGTTGCCAGCGACCGCTTTCGCGGGCAGCCAGCCAGTCCTGGCAGATGTACAGCCCATTGCCCCCCATCCAGGCGAGGAACCAACCATGCTCAATGAACACACCCAGGTCGTCCTTGTTCGCCCCGTGCCGGGTCTCGGCTTGAAGCCCGGCGATGTCGGCGTGGTGGTGCATGTCCATGGACAGGGCCAGGCCTACGAGGTCGAATTCCTGAGCCTGGAGGGCCGCACCATTGGCGTTCAAACCCTTGACGCTGGCGATGTGCGTGCGGCTGGCGGCCCGGCGGCATGCACCTGAGCGGCTGGCAGCCTGCCTGGCGATGCCCGCCTGGGCGGCTACCCAGTGCCCTGAACACTTCGCCGCAGGCGCAGCGCCCACCGTCACCAACCCCAGGCTCAAGGCGCGCGGTCTGCTTCGAGGCCTTCGCCGTGCTGCATTCGGGCATCAGCCGCACACCGCTGTATTCAGCCGAGCACCTGACGCGGGCCAACCTGGCGGTGGCAAAAAAGCTGTCGAGGAAGGACTCCTTTCATCCCGAATCCACCCTGCCGGCGCAGGACCGCGCCGAGCTGAGCGACTATGCGCGCTCGGGCTACGACCGGGGCCACACCTGTCGCCCAATGCCGACTTCGCCAACCGGTCGGCGCAAGCCGAGAGTTTCAGCCTGGCCAACATGGGCCTCTAGGCGCATGCCAACAATGCCGGGGTGTGGGCCGGCATCGAGGGCGCGGCCCGGCAGCTGGCGGCCCAGGAGGGCGAGATCTACGTGGTGTCGGGTCCGGCCTTCATCGGCAGCGGCATCCAGCAGGTCGGCAATGTCCTGGTGCCCACGCACCTTTGGAAGGTGCTCTACAGCCCGAAGCAGCAGCGCGCCGGCGCCTATGTCGTCACCAACGACGAGACGCGCGAGTATTCGGTCGTCTCCGTGTCGGATCTGGAGACGATGGTGGGTGTCAAGCTGCTGCCGGGGTTGCCCCGGCAGGTGCGCGATGGCGGCATGGACTTACCAAAACCCAGCGCGCAGCGCGGCAAGAAACCCAGGAGCCAGCAGCCGGAAGAACCCAAGGAAGAGTTCACGCTGCGCGACTTCTCGCGCGGCATCATCGACGCGATCGGGCGCGCCGGCAAACACCAAGGATCACAGCCATGACCGGAAAATTCAAGCCGTATGCCAACGAAGCCGATGTGCTGCGCATCGGTGACCTGGAGATCGAGAACCGGGTGGACCGGGTGTCGCTGACCGGCGACGTGGTGCTCACCCGCGACCAAGCCGGCCTGGCGCTGGCCAGGCAGCTGCAGGTGCTCATCGGCGGCATCGTCAAGGCGCTGGAGGCGCTGGAGGCGGAAGAGCAGCTGCCGCAAACCGTTGAACTCAAGGCAGCCCGGACGGTCACGAACCCGTTCGCCTGAAGACGGCCCGGTCACCCGCCGGACCCGCGCACTGAAGCAGCTTGAGGGTCACGCTCCAGTAGGCCCCTGGTGCTCGCGCAGCAGCCCTGCCTGGCCTGCCATCCGATGCATGCCCTGGGCGCGAGCAGCCATTGCGCGTGCCTTGGCGATGTAGGGGGCGTCGCCCGTTTCCAGGGCATCGGCGATGAAAAAGGCGATTTCATCCTCATTGACCAGCGCTGCGGCAGGGTCATAGGGGGTCAGTTTTTCGTCCATCTTGTTCACTCCATTTGCAAAGTCCGGGATCGGCGGCCGAACCCCTGGCAGCCCGTCGGGGCCAAGCCTTGAGGCAGCCCGGCGCTACGGGAACCCCGCCTTCGCCAACCAGCCAGGCTTTGCGGCCTGGCTGGCGCTCCCCCTGCGGACCGCAAGGGTGACAAAAGGCGGGCGGTTCCTCTTCAAGCCTGAGGCGCTGGCATGCTCGCCGCCGCCCCCGGCGCGGGCGCTAGGGCCGAACCCGCTAGCTCCTTTTCGGCGGCCGTCAGCAGCTTGCCCAGGCTGCCCGCGAGGTGCTCGTCCAGATCGAAATCAAACCCCTTTTCCTTCGCCGCCAGCTCGATTTTCTTGAGCCTTTGGGCCAGCTCTGCGGGGCACTGGAACTGGATTTTGACGGTTTCCGCCTTCTTCTTGAACACGCTCATGCTTGACTGCTTTCATCAGGTCTGACCACGGCTGGCCGACATCGGCCAGCCTTCTCACAAAACCGATCTGCCTGGGCAGATCGGGCATCACTTCGGCTTTCGAGCGGCTTCGTTTCCACTCCGAGGTGATCAGCGAACGCATCTTCTTGACCTGCTCGCGCACGCCGGCAAAGCCGGGCGAGCGCCAGATCGAATGCGCCAGCTGCTCCAGTTCCAGGTTGCGCCGGCCCCGGATCGCGCTCACCAGCGCGGTGCGCAATTGATCGTGCCGCTCGCGGCTGTAGCGCCAGCTCCAGCTGGGCGCTGCAGCACCGGGCCGGGTCAGGCGAACCAGCTCGTAGCCGGTGAGCCTGACCTTGTCCAGGCGCGGATCCTTCCACGCATCGGTGGCATCTAGCGTCTCTCCGGGCGCGAGCAGCACCAGCCAGTGGATCAGCTGCGTGTCGGGCTCCAGGTAGCCCATCCAGTGGTAGGCATTTTCACCGGCCTTGCGCCGGCGCGCCTGGGTGATCTTGGGGCGGTTGAGCGGGTAGCGCTCGCTGAGCTTGTGGGTCAAAAACGGCAGCTTTTGCGCCTTGCAGCTGCCCTGGATGTACTGGGTGCAGCCGCCGCGCACCTTGTCGGCGATGCGCTGCATGAAGGCGGTCTTCTTGGAAAATATCCAGGGGTTCTTGGGGTTCCACTTTTCGACGGGCATGGGGCAATGATACCGAAACAATAGTTGAGCTGGTAGCGGGTATTCCGGTATTAAAGAGATTCCAAGCTGGACGCTGGCGGACCCCCGGAA